>JAKDLH010000404.1 GCA_030452945.1 Microlunatus sp.
CTTGGTGATGACGATCGGGGTCAGCAGCACCAGGCTGTCCTTCGGCTCGGTCTTCGCCGTTGCGGTGCTGCCGCTGGGCACCGGGCTCTATCTGGTCACGAGTGCTCTGTGGACCTTGCTCGAGCGGTATGCCGTGCGTCGTCTCGTCACGCTCTAGCCACTAGGAGACTGCTGAACAATCCGCGTGGCGTGTGGGCGCTCTGAGGGGCTGGCTGGGATCCTGGTGTGATGCAGGGTGAGGCGGATCGGCAGCGTGAGTTGTTGGATGTGGAGTCGCTAGCTGGGCACTTGTTGCCGGCTGGGAGTGTGTTCGCGTTTTTGGCCCAGCACCGGTTGGAGTTGTTCGCGCCGGAGTTGTTCGCGGACTTGTTTCCCTCGGGGCGGGGCCGGCCCTCGATCCCGCCGGAGGTGATCGCCTCGGTGCTGGTGTTGCAGTCGTTGCACGGGTACTCGGACCGGGAAGCCGCCGAGGCACTCACCTTCGATCTGCGGTGGAAGGCCGCGTGCGGGTACGCGGTCGACGCGGCCGGGTTTCATCCCTCGACGTTGACGTACTGGCGCAAACGCCTTGCTGCCTCGAAGCGTCCACAACGGATCTTCGAGGTCGTCCGGGACGTGATCATCTCCACCGGTGCCCTGGCCGGGAAGCAGCGGCGGGCGTTGGACTCCACGATTCTGGATGACGCGGTCGCCCGCCAGGACACCGTCACGCAGTTGATCGCCGCGATCCGTCGGGTCGCCCGCGAGGTCCCCGAAGCCGCGGGGCTGGTGGCTACCGAGTGCACCCGGCTGGAGGCGCTGACCGGGGCCGGGTACAGCGCTACGGGTAAGCCACGGATCGCCTGGGACGATGAGGGCGCCCGGGAGGAGTTAGTCACCGCGTTGGTCAATGACGCGTTGGCGTTGCTGGCCGCCCCGGACGTGGAGACCCTCAGCAAGGAGGGCGGGAAACCGGCCGAAGCGGTCGCGCTACTGGCCCTGGTCGCTGGGCAAGACGTGGAACCGGCCGAGGGCTCCGACGGCACAGACGGGCGGTGGCGGATCGCGCGGAAGACAGCCCCGGACCGGGTGATCTCCACCGTCGACCAAGACGCCCGGCACGCGCACAAGACCCGGGAACGGCGCCAGGACGGGTTCAAGGCCCACGTCGTGGTCGAGCCAGACACCGGCCTGCTGACCGAGGTGACGCTGACCAAGACCACCGGGGCGGAACACTCCGATGCAGCTGTCGGTGCCGACCTGATCACCACCGACCCCACGATCACCGACACCACCGATGTGCAGGTACTGGGCGACTCGGCCTACGCCACCGGGCAGATGCTGGCCGCGCTGGCGGGCAAGGGGTGGGTGCCCGTGGTCAAGCCCTGGCCGCTACGGCCTGCGGTCGAGGGCGGGTTCACCCTGGATGACTTCACCCACGACCCGGACGTCAACACGTTGACCTGCCCGGCCGGGCTCACCCGCCCGGTCAGTTCCAAGGGTCGAGTCACCTTCGGTGCCGCCTGCACCGGGTGCCCGCTGCGGGCCCAGTGCACTACCGCCACCAGTGGCCGCAAGGTCAGGCTCGGCCCCCACCACCAGCTTCAACGTGAGCACCGCCAACGCGCGAGCGAGCCCGGCTTTGCGGCTGCCTACCGCCAGCACCGTCCGATGGTCGAACGGTCCATCGCCTGGCTCACCAGAGGCAACCGGCGGGTGCCCTACCGTGGCGTGGCCAAGAACGACGCCTGGCTGCACCAACGCGCCGCCGGACTCAACCTGCGACGGCTCCTGGTCCTGGGACTGACCCAACAGAATGGGGCCTGGGTCCTGGCCTGACCGCCAGAGGGCACCGACACCCTCCCTGGCCCTTGCCACACCCCTAAGAGCGGGTCCAGGACGGCCTCAGGAAGGCAGAACGACCGCGGTCGTGAACCTTGAGTGCTGACCCGAAACCGCCGCAAGACGACCCACCGGCGACACTCCGCCCGCCACCCACGCACAACCACCCCTGAGAAACCCCTTCTTCAGCAGTCTCCTAGCCAGCGTCGCGCCCACGTGAGCGCATCCTTCACGGCAACTGCCGGTCGTGGGGTCAGGCGGTCGTGGGGTCAGGCGGTCCTGCGGTCATAGAGGTCGTGGGGACGTGGTGTAGGGGGCGAGGCCCCGAGGGGCGTGGCACGCGGTGACCTGTGCAGTGTCCGACAGCGGTTAGGCTTGGCCGGTGCCTGAGAACCCGATCACCATCGCTATCGACGGGCCCAGTGGATCAGGCAAGTCGAGCGTGTCCAAGGCAGTCGCCCGTCAGTTGGGGCTGGCCTACCTCGACACCGGTGCCATGTATCGCGCCCTCACCTGGTGGTGTCTGGAGCGCGGGCTCGACACCACCGACGTGGAGGCAGTTGCCGCCCAGGCGGACACGTTCCCCCTGGTCATCGGCACCGAGCCTGACGCGGCGACCGTGCACGTGGGCGGGACCGACATCGGGGCCGCGATCCGTCAGACCCGGGTCAGCGAGCAGGTCTCGCACATCGCCACCAACCTGCAGGTGCGCGCCACCATGCGTGACCTGCAACGACAAATCATCGCCGACGCCCGGCACGCCGGCGCCGGGATCGTGGTCGAAGGCCGGGACAT
>JAKDLH010000405.1 GCA_030452945.1 Microlunatus sp.
GTCTATGACTCGGAACTGATCGTGCGGTGCTGGCCTGCCGGGTCGTTGACGACGATGACTGGTGCCACCGGTGCGGCTGCCACGGCGTCCGCGCGGCACGGTGGTCCGCCGGCTGGCGCACGAGCCGTTCGGCTGGCGCCTCACCAGCTTGCACGTCACGGTCCGCCACTACCGCTGCGCTGAGTGCGGGCACGTGTGGCGGCAAGACACGTCTCGGGCTGCGGAGCCGCGGACGAAGCTGTCCCGCCGAGGGCTGCGGTGGGCGCTGGAGGGTCTGGTGGTGCAGCACCTCACCGTGGCCGGGGTCGCCGACGGGCTCGGCGTCTCGTGGAGCACCGCCAACAACGCCGTCCTCGCCGAAGGGCAGCGGGCGTTGATCGACGAGCTGTAGGCGTGCGCAAGGTGATGACCTACATGCAGAACGTTGCTTTGGGAAGTGTCGAAGTGCGGCAGCAGCGAATCTTCTGGAACGTGCACGTCCGGGAAGCTCACCCCAATGGCTGCAAGGTCCTTCCGACTAATATCCGCTGCCGCGAGGCAGTAGTCGATCATCAGGCGCGCAAGCTCATTGCGCCCGTCGTGCTTGCGCGCAGTCAGTCGTTCAAGCTGGACTCCGACGATCGGAGAGCCGTCCCGAAGAAGGCATGCCGAGGCGGCGTGGGACAGGCCCACTCCGAGAATCCAGCTCGACACCCGTCAGCCTCCTTCCAAACCACGCCCTGGGGTCGGTAATCGTATGGGGTGTGGGCTGCGTCGCGTCGTCGGTCACTGGTTTCAGTCCTTTCATTTCCCTCAGGGTGGAGGTCGGTTGGTTACGAGTGAGTCGCTCACGGTTGACTGCTGCCGGTGGTGCTGGCGAGCTGGCGGTCGGCTCTACGGCGCCACAGCTCGTACGCGCCGGCAACGACAAGGACTGAGGCGGACAGTGTCGCCATCCAGGCAGGTGCGTTGGGTGTTGAGCCCTACCGCGTAGACGGCTGCAACAACCAGTCCGACGATGACCATGACGGCGGCGAGGAAGGCTGGATCTGAGGTAACCGCCGTGAGGCGATCACCGCGGAGACAAGGTGCGGCCGGAGACAAGGGACGGGCATGGGTAGGGCCTCGCGGGACACCACGACCACTCCGGGCCACGACCCATGGCGAGTTGGCCGTTCGCTAGTCGCTGCACGACGACCAGCTCGCAATGACGTCGACGCCGCCCCGGCGTGGCCGCGGTGGTCAGGTCCGCGTCGACGCTTGCTACCTCAGCTTGCAACTGTCGCAGCCGCTGCGGGATTCGGTCCGGGTTCACCGCCACCCGCTCGGCCCATAGCCCGTGGGTTGACCTCCAGCGGGGAACGTTGACGCTACTGGTCAACATCTCCAGCAAGCTGGCCTCGTCGAGGCTCTCGGAGTGGCCTCGGGCGGCGTACCCGACCCCTCGGGTCTGATGTCAGGTAAAGGGTGGAACTGGCTGGTCTGAGATCTGAGAGGAGTCAGACCATGACTGACACGATCGACATCGTGACAGCAAACCAGGACGAGCCGGTGCAGCCAGTGGTGTCGCCAGGGCCGGTGGATCAGCAGTGGGTCGCCGAGCAGTTGCTCGCCCAGGCGGAGGCGCAGGGGGTGGAGCTGGTCGGCCCGAACGGGCTGTTGAACCAGCTCACCAAGCGGGTCCTGGAGACGGCGTTGGAGGAGGAGATGTCGGCCCATCTGGGCTACGACAAGCACGACTCGGTCGGCCGCGACCGTGGCAACTCCGGCAACGGGGTCCGCTCGAAGACGGTGTTGACCGAGATAGGACCGGTCGAGATCGAGGTGCCCCGCGACACCGTTGCCTGGTTCCAGCCGCAGATCGTGAAAAAGCGGCAGCGACGACTGACCGGGGTCGAGGAGATCGTGTTGTCGTTGACCGCGCGCGGGTTGACGACGGGGGAGATCTCAGCGCACTTCGCTGAGGTCCACGGTGCTTCGATCTCCAAGGACACGGTCTCCAAGATCACCGACAAGGTGGTCGAGGAGATGACCGAGTGGTGCAACCGGCCGTTGGATGCTGTATATCCGGTCATCTTCATCGACGCGATCGTGGTGAAAGTGCGTGACGGTCAGGTCCGGAACAAGCCGATCGACGTCGTGGTCGGGGCCACCGTGCGCGGGAACGCGACATCCTCGGCCTGTGGGCCGGCGACGGCGGCGAGGGTGCGAAGTTCTGGCTGCAGGTGCTGACTGAGCTGAAGAACCGCGGCGTCGCCGACGTCTGCATCGCCGTCTGCGACGGGCTGAAACACCTCCCCGACGCGATTACCACGGTCTGGGAGTACACGGTGGTGCAGCAATGCATCATCCACCTGTTGAGGAACACGTTCCGGTTCGCGTCGCGGAAGTACTAGGACCAGATCGCGAAGGATCTGCGGCCGGTCTATACCGCCGCCTTCGAGGCTGAGGCGTTGGCCCGGTTCGAGGAGTTCGAGGAGAAGTGGGGCAAGCCGTATCCGGCGATCAGCCGGCTGTGGCGCAACGCCTGGTCGGAGTTCGTGCCGTTCCTGGACAATGACGTGGAGATCAGAAAGATCGAGGTTGTCAAGTTTTCTGTGTAAGTGGTGTTGTTGATCTTGGTTGGTTGGGGG
>JAKDLH010000066.1 GCA_030452945.1 Microlunatus sp.
CTGGGCCTTCTTCTTGGCCGCCGCCTGGGCCTTCTTCTTGGCCGCCGCCTGGGCCTTCATGGCTTCCTGGTCAGCCTTGGCCTTCGCGGCGTCCGCAGCGGCCTTCTTCTTCGCCGCGGCAGCATCGACCTTCGCCTTGGCCTTGGCTTCCCGCTCCGCCTTCTCGGTCGCGAGCTGGGCGGGGGTCTTCACGATCAGTCCTTTGGCCTCGTTCCCCTTCACCCGGTGCGGATCGCCCAGCACCTTGCCCGACGGCACGACCAGGAACGCCGGGTACGGGTTGGGCCGCATGCCCAGTGCCGAGGCCTTGGTGGCGACCTGCTCGGGGGTACGGATCTCGTTGAGCTGAGACTGAAGCTCCGATTCGGCGTAGACCAGTTGAGCCGCCTGCCGGTTCAGGGCCCGCGCCTCGAAGGCCTGGTTCTGCAGTGACGTGTTGATCATCAGCAGCGCCACCATGCCGACGCCGAAGATCGCGATCAAGACCGAGATGAACGGCACTCGTGCCATCCGGGCGGGCAACTCCGGCAGCGCTCTGAGCCGCCGTTCACCACGCCGCGGCCGGCCACGCTCCCCCGCCGACGACGCTTGCAGGGGTGCCCAGAGCGCGCTCACGCGACCGCCCTGGCTGAGCGGTGCGGCTCGCGAATGCGCTCGGCGGCTCGGAATCGTGCCGACGCGGCCCGGCGGTTGGCGGTGACCTCCGCATCGCTCGGTCTCTCCGCGCCCCGGGTGAGCAACCGCAACCGCGGCTGGTATTCCTCGGTGACCACGGGCAGCCCTCGCGGCGCCGTGTCTGTGGCGCCGGCCGCCAACACCTGCTTAACCAGCCGGTCCTCCAGCGAGTGGTAGGCCAGCACGGCGATGCGACCGCCCACCGCGAGGGCGGCGACCGCCTGCGGAAGCATCGAGGCCAAGGCGTCCAGCTCGTGGTTGACCTCGATCCGCAGCGCCTGAAAGGTGCGCTTGGCCGGGTGTCCACCGGACTTGCGGGTGGCAGCCGGGATCGCCGACTCCAACACCCGCACGAGGCGGGCCGAGGTGTCGAACGGCCGTTCGCCTCGCTCGGTCACGATCCGGCGGGAGATCCGGTCAGCGAATCGCTCCTCTCCGTAGGTCCGCAGGATCCGGGCCAGATCGGTGGCGCTGTAGGTGTTGACCACGTCCGCAGCGGTCAGCGGCTGCTGTCGGTCCATCCGCATGTCGAGGGGAGCGTCCACGGCGTACGCGAATCCCCGGCTGGTGTCGTCTATCTGCAACGACGAGAGTCCCAGGTCGAGCAGCACGCCTTGCACGCGCGGTCGTTCGAGGCGCCGCAGCACCTCGGCCAGTTCGTCGTAGACGGCCTGGACGAATATGGTGCGGTCGGCGTACGGGTGGAGGCGTTCCGCCGCCGCGGCCAGAGCCGCGGAGTCGCGGTCGAGTCCGATCAGGTGGGCGTCGGGACAAGCCCGCAGCAGCGCCTCGGCATGACCGCCGAGGCCCAGGGTGCCGTCCACCAGGACCGGGGGCCGACCGTGGCCGGTTGTGGAGAGCACCGGCGCCAGCACGGCGACGACCTCATCCAGCATCACCGGCTCATGGCGCGGTGGCGGTGCTGCGGTTGCCATCTCGACCCTCTCGTCCTGCCCTTCGCCGACTCATGCTGCCAGGTTTCAACCCGAGATCCGGCGTCTGGACCTGGCACCGGGGAAGGTGTGTCAGGGCCAACGGACCTACGGGTTGAAGCCTCACCGCACGAGTCGCCGTGCTGCCTTGCGTGCGAGCCTTGTCATCTATCTCCCTCGGCTGGCTCAAAGCCCCGGGAAACCCTCGTCGTTCATGTCGGCGAACTCCGACTCCTGCTGGGTGGAGTAGTCCTGCCAGGACGCCGCGTCCCACACCTCCACCCGGTTCATGGCACCGACCACCACGCACTCCTTGTCCAGGCCCGCGTAGACCCTCAGGTGCGGCGGGATGGTGATCCGGCCCTGTTTGTCCGGCACCTCGTCGGACGCTCCCGAAGCCAGCATCCGCTGGTAGTCCCGGATCTGCTTGCTGCTGGATGAGGCGTTGCGCAGGTCGGTGGTCTGGGCGATGAACGTCGCCATCGGCCAGACCGCCAGACAACGGTCTTGCCCCCGGGTGATCACCAACCCGTTGGCCAACTCGTCCCGGAACTTCGCCGGCAAGATCAGCCGTCCTTTCTCGTCCAGGCGAGGTGTGTGCGTCCCGAGAAACACCCGGTTCCCACCCCCTCGCTCCACCTATCAGCCCATATCCTCCACTTCGCGCCACTGTACTCCACTTCACTCCACTTGGCACCGTGTCGCGCCCTTCGCCGCGGTCGGCGGACCGGGTCGGTCTTTGTCGCGAGGACTACGGTGGCCGCGACTCACCGCGTAGGGTTCTGACTACCTGCCCGGGCACGCCCGGGCGCCGAAGACCCCCTGGAGGGCCGAGTGACACTGAGCCATCAGCGGAGCGAGGGCCACCAGCGGAGCGAGGGCCACCAGCGGAGTGAGGGCGACCGACGCAGCGCGGCGGACCACCTGTCGCTGGGCGACGTCGTCTCGGTGATGGGTCAAGTCCGGACCGGCATCGAGTCAGTGATCGAGGGCAAGCGTCCCGCGATCGACTTGGCGCTCACGGTGCTGCTCGCCGAGGGGCACCTGCTGGTCGAGGACGTCCCGGGTGTCGGTAAGACGATGCTGGCCAAGGCGCTGGGACGCTCGATCGACTGCTCGGTCCGTCGCCTGCAGTTCACCCCCGACCTGCTCCCGTCCGACATCACCGGCGTGGCCGTCTTCAACCAGGAGAGCCGGGACTTCGAGTTCAAGCCCGGCGGCATCTTCGCCAACATCGTGGTGGGCGACGAGATCAACCGGGCGTCCCCCAAGACCCAGTCCGCGTTGCTGGAGTCGATGGAGGAGCGTCAGGTCAGCGTGGACGGCACTACGTACTTGCTCGAACTCCCATTCATGGTGATCGCGACCCAGAACCCGATCGAGATGGAGGGCACCTATCCGTTGCCCGAAGCACAGCGGGACCGGTTCATGGCTCGGATCGCCATCGGCTATCCCACCCCCAGCGCCGAGTTGGACATGCTCGAGTCCCACGGCTCGTACGACCCGCTGGCCGAACTCCAGGCTGCCACCGACGGGGAGACGATCAAGGGGCTGATCGAGGCGGTCAAGGGGGTCTACGTCAGTCCGGCCGTACGGCACTATCTGGTTCAGGTGGTCAACGCGACCCGGAACTCCCGCGATCTACGGCTCGGCGCTTCGCCCCGGGCGACCCTGCAGCTGCTGCGGGCCAGCCGGGCATGGGCTGCCCTTTCCGGTCGGGACTACGTCAGTCCCGACGACGTAGCCGGCCTGGCGACCGCCGTGCTCGCCCACCGGGTGCTCCCGTCCACCGACGCCCAGCTGGCCCGCCGTACCGTCGATGACGTCGTGTCCCAGCTGGTCACGTCGGTGCACCTGCCAGACCGCCGCTGAGGTCATCCGAGACGACCATGCGGAGACTCTGGCAGCTGTTCACCGGCCGAGGCCACGCGTTTCTGATCGGTGGACTGATCATCGTGGCGGCCGCCATGGTGGCTGGTCAACGGGACGTGATGCGCATCGGCCTGCTGCTGGCAGCGTTGCCGATCGTCGCGGCCGTGCTGGTCGCACGGGCACGGCTGCGGCTGTCTTGCGAGCGCAGCGTCGAGCCGGCGCGAGTGCCACTCGGGCAGCCGATGCGCGGGCGGATCAGCCTCGGCCAGGCGGGGCGGTTGCCAGCCGGCATCTTGCTGTTGGAGGACACCGTGCCTCCCGCGCTCGGCAACCGACCCCGATTCGTGGTGGACAAAGCCGACCTGAGCTGGCGGCGGGAGATCGAGTACCCGATGCTCGGCCGGGTCCGGGGTCGTTTTCACACCGGTCCGCTGACCGTGCGCACGACCGACCCGTTTGGACTGGTGCAGCTCGACCGGCACTTCCGGGCCACCACCGAGGTGATGGTCACCCCCGTCGTGGAGGCATTGGCTTCCATGCGGTCGGCCGGCGGAGCCGGCAGCGCCGGTGAAGCCCGGCCGCATCGCGTCGGGGTGACGGGGCAGGATGACGTGCTGGTCCGGGAATACCGCCACGGCGACGACAAGCGACGGATCCACTGGCGCTCCACCGCGCGACGCGGAGACCTGATGGTCCGGCGCGAGGAGCAGGCCTGGGACCCGACCGCGAGCGTGCTGCTCGACGCCCGCGCCCAGGCGCATGCCGGCCACGGGATACACAGCTCGCTGGAGTGGGCGATCTCGGCCGCCGCGTCGGTTGCCGTGCACTTCCTCGACGACGGCTTCGGGGTGGAGATCTACGAGCCGGACGGCTCCATGCACATCGCCGGCAATCTCGGACAGCACAGCTCCACGTCCAGCGAGCTCGCGATCAGCCGGCTGACCGACCTCCGGTCGCGAGCCACCGGCAGTCTCCACTACGCCGTCGAAGCGGCCGACGTGGACCAGGCGGGCCAGCTGGTCGTCGCGATCATGGGCCGGATGAGCCCGCGCGACGCCAACTCCTTGCTGCGGCTCCGGCGCAACCGAGCCCAGGGTTTGGCCATGGTGATCGACGTCGACACGTTCAGCGACGAGACGACGGGTGAGCGAACCCGTCGTCAGCACGAGCTCGCGACCGAGATCTTGGTGGACAACCACTGGCGGGTCGTCCGCGTCCAGCGCGGCATAAGTGTCGCCCAGGCCTGGTCGGGCCTGGCCCGCCTGGGAGCGGTCGCCTGATGCGCAGCAGCGACCGGTTGATCCTCGCCAGCACGGTCGCGGTGCTGCTGATCAGCTTCACCCCGCAACCGTTGACCAGCGACAGCTCCTACCTCGGCCAGGCCTGGCTGCTGGTGATCGTGCTGGCCGCGGTGACCACCGGATTGCGACGGGCACGCCTGACCGCGGGATTCGTGTTCGCCACCCAGGTCGCAGTCCTGACCGCACTGCTGTTCGTGTTCTCCTCGCTCGTACCCGGACGCGGTGAGCCCTGGTACGAGCATTACCTTCAGCTGTGGGGTCAAGGCATCGAGCACATGCAGACTCAGGCTGCGCCGATGACCCCCGACGCTGGTGTGAAGATCATCTTCGTCTCGGTCCTTGGGGTGATCTTCATCGTGACCGACCTGCTCGTCTCCGCACTGGAGCGGCCGGCGTGGGGTATCGCGCCACCTGCGGCAGCCTTTGCCGTCCCGGCGATCGGACTGGGCATCGACACCGGACTGATGGCGTTCTGGTGTCTCGCGCTGGGCTATCTGGGTATCCTCATCGCCGACGGCTCGAACCGGACCGCCCGGTGGACCCGCGGACTCTCCCGCGACTCCGCCGACGGCTTCGGTACCGCGACCCCCGTGGTGTGGCGCGCGGCCGGCCTGATCGGGGTGCCGGCGTTGCTGGCCACCGCGGTGCTCGGTCTGGCGCTGCCGACGCTGGCCCTGCCGGGTCCGGGCATCGGCAGTGGGTCGGGGCGTGGTGGTGCGCTGCAGCTCACGGACCCGACGCTGGATCTGCGTCGCAATCTGAACCAGGCCGAGGACACGGTGGTGATGACCTACACCTCCGATCGGCCGGGCGGGCTGTATCTGCGGATGGCCTCCCTGCCCCAGTTCGATGCGAGCGGTTGGCGAAACGTCCAGATGCGACTGGAGTCCGGCACCCGGCTGCCGCAGATTCCCGGGGTCGGCGGCGACAGCGGCGAACGCCGGGAGACCACGATCTCGGTGGGGAACTTCGGATCGGAGTACCTGCCGCTGCCCTACGCTCCCCGCCAGGTCGACGTGGCCGGAGACTGGGCGTACGACCCGAACTCGCTGGTGATGATTTCCGGCGACCGCTCCGGCCGCGACGACGCGATCCGCGACCTCACGTACCGGGTCGAGAGCGTCGACATCGAGCCCGACCCGTCCGCGCTCACCCGCGCGGTCGCCGGCACGCCGGCCGACAGCAACACCACCGCCGAGGTGCCGACGGACCTGCCGGAGGACCTGCGGCAGCTGACCCGCCAGGTGACCAAGGGCGCCGATACCGACGCCGAGAAGGCGATCGCCATCCAGAAATTCCTGCGCAGCTCGAAGTTCACCTACAGCACCGAGCCACTGCCCGGCAGCGGCTACCGGGCCTTGGAGAACTTCCTGCTCCGGGATCGACGCGGCTACTGCGAGCAGTTCGCGGCGTCGATGGCGATGATGGCTCGCGAGGTCGGGATCCCGACCCGGGTGGCCGTCGGCTTCTTGCCCGGCAAGCGGGTGAAAGACAACACCTGGGAAGTGTCGATCCGCGACATGCACGCGTGGCCGGAACTCTTCTTCGCCGGCTACGGCTGGGTTCGGTTCGAGCCGACACCGGCCGCTCAGACCGGGACGCCGCCAGCTTGGACCGTCCCCCGGGCAGAGTCGTCCACCGAGGAGTCGCTCAACCCGACCGAGCAGCCGTCGTCGGAGCCCTCGTCGGAGACGTCGGCGCCCTCGGCCGGGCCCACTGCCGGAGCGGACGACACCAGCGCGGACGGTGGCCCGAGATGGCAGCAGAGGCTGGTGGGCACCGGTATCGGTTTGTTCGTTCTGCTGGTGATGGCGGCTCCGGCGACGATCCGCTTCCGTCGTCGGTCGGCGCGGTTGACCGGCGAGGGCGAGCCGGCCGAGATCGTCGAGGACGTCTGGGCCGAGCTCCGCGACACCGTGATCGACTATGGCGGCAGATGGCCCAACGGCAGCCCACGCACCATCGGCTCCTCCCTTGGTAGCCGACTCGAACCGTCGGACTCAGCGGCGATGAGTCAGGTAGCCCTGCTGGTCGAGCGCGGTCGATACGCCCGGACCCTAGAGCCGGACGGCCTCGGCGAGTTGCCCGCGATGACCCAACGGATCCGCCGTGGACTGGCCCCGGACTCCAGGCTCCGCCGGCTGCGTGCCGTCATAGTGCCGAAGTCGTTGTTCACCCGGCGGAAGATCTGACGGCAAACCGGAAAGGCTGAGTGCTGGACAACCAGCCACCCTCCACTCGACAAATTTCGACCACCCGGCCAGAATTCGCGGCCCCGTGGCGCGCGGACCCCGCAACATTCGACCGACTGGCCAGATCCCGGCCCCGAGGCACGCGGACCCCCACAACATTCGACCACCCGGCCAGAATCCGCGGCCCAATCACCCCAGATCCCGCAACATTCGACCACCCGGCCAATCGTTGTCCACAAGCTGATCGCGATCCACAGATTCCAGGGGTTGCGGTTGATTCTGCGGTACGACTCCAGGTTGTCAGCATGATGAAGCCACCCGTTCCCACCAGCCCCGCAAACCTCAGCCCAGCACACCCCACACCACTTAACGCTAGGCAGCCGTTCACCCGAGCCGACGCGCTCACCGCCCGGATCTCGGACGCAATGCTCCGGACCAAGGCCTACCAGCGGATCTTCCACGGAATCTACGTGTGCTCGTCGGTCCACCCGACCCCCCGCGTGCGGGCGCAGGCGGCACTCTGTGCGGTCGGGACCGGCGCTTACGCTAGCCATCAAACGGCGGCTCAGCTCTGGGCTATTCCCGTGCCGCTGGACGGGCGGGTCCACGTCACCGCACCTCCTGGCGAAGGTAGAAACCGGCGCCGCGGAGTGGTCACCCATCGACCTTCGACTCCTGTCGCGACGGCGACCCGGGTCAACGACGGAATCGTCATGTCCACGCCGGAGCAGGTGTTCTGTGACCTCGCCACGACCGGCTCGAATCTTGTTGACCTCGTCGTTGCCGGCGACGCGATCTTGAGCCGAAAACTGGCGAGTCGCTCGTCACTGGAGGCGGCAGTTCGACGCATGCCCTCGGCCGGAATCGCGGTCGCCCGACGCGCCTTGACGTTTCTGCGCGAGGGTGTCGACTCCCCGATGGAGTCCCGCCTCCGGATGCTGCTGCTCCTCGCCGGACTCCCCGAGCCCCAGGTCAACGTGATCGTGCGCAGCACCGACGGATCCTGGCTGCGACGATTCGACCTCTGCTACTGCAACAGCCGAGTGATTGTCGAGTACGACGGACGCCAGCACGCCGACGACCCCGGGCAGTGGGAGAGCGACATCTATCGTCGCGAGCAGTTGGAGCGGATGGGTTACCGAATCGTCATCGTCACGGCGACCGGGATCTACCGTGAACCGGGGCGGACGCTGGACCGAGTAGCCGAAGCGCTGAAGCTTGCTGGCTCGGAGTTGCCGCGGCGAAGGAAGGTGGAATGGCAGCAGTACTTCCCCGGTCAGTCCTGACCAGGCCCAGGCCGACTACGTCGTCCGCACACATGCCACAGCTTTCGACCAACGGGTCAACATCCGCGGTCCCAACACCCGCCTGGACCACAACTTTCGACCAACTGGTCAAAATTCGCGATGCCAGCATCCGCCTGGACCACAACTTTCGACCAACTGGTCAAATCCGCGGTCCCAGCACCCGCCTGGACCACAACTCTGGACCGACTGGTCAAAATTCGCGATGCCAGCGCGACGGAGGGTGCTGGGCTAGAACTGCTCGGGTGAGCGCCGTTGCGATCTGGACACACAGCAACCGCCGGGAGCGAACTCACCGACGGCTGCGGGCGTGATGAAGTCAGACCAAAATCAGAAGCCTGACTCGTCCCGTCGACGGCGCCAGCGCTCCTCCATCTTGTCCATGAAGCCTTGGCCCTCGGGCGATCCCGAGGATTGGGGAGCCCGCGGTCGGTCGCTCCCGTCGGAGGGTGGCGCCGACCCCACGTGCTGCCAGGAGTAGATCGCCGTCACCGCGGCGGCGACCATGACGACGAAGCCAGCCACGCTGAACGCGATGTGGGTTGACATCCCGACGATCAGGAGTGTGAGGCCCAGGAAGAAACCAACGCCAGCGATCGCGGCTCGACGGCGATGGATCTTGCGCACCCCGGTTCCGCGCAGGGTGTTGACCAGCTTGGGGTCCTCAGCGGCCAGCGCCGCCTCCATCTGCTCGAGAAGCCGCTGCTCGTCTTCTGAGAGGGCCATCGGCCACCTCCCGCGGGTCGTTGTGCGCCTACTACCATCGTACTCGCTTGAATGTTCGGCGAGACCGCCGGATTCGGATTCACCGATCCCGGACTGCACCATCCGTGGGACAAGTGTATGTGTCACGAGTGCGGAGCGAAACTCCTGTGTAATAACCCTCTCAATTCGCGTCGTCCGGTCCGTCGCCGGTGAACCCGACTCCTCCGCTGCTGTCCGGCGCGATTCGCCGCGGCTGCCAGTTGGGAGCCGGTGGGCGCCTCATCCGTTGCGCCAAAACGGCGCGCTGGACCGCTCCGGGACCGAAGCGTGCGACGGCTGCGTCGACGGCCTGGTCGGCGTCCCGCCAGCCGCGCTGGGGCTCGATCAGCGTGGGCTGCAGCCAGGCCCGCTCCACCGGCACGAGTCCCTCCACCCGAACCCCGACCCGACGGATTCGAGCTCGGTCCAGCCCCAGTCGGTCGTAGAGTCCCCAGGCCGCCGCGTAGATCTGGTCGGTGACGTCGGTTGGCGAGAGCAAGGTCACTGAGCGGGTGAGCTCGGCGAAGTCGGCGAACCGAAGCGAGATGGTCACCGTCCGACCGACCAGTCCGGCCCGGCGCACCCGGCCGGCCGTCTTGTCGGCCATTCGCAGCAGCTCGCGGCGCACGACGTCCACGTCGTTGCTGTCGGCGCCGAACGTCTCCTGGGAGCCGATGCTCCGCTCGGGCTCGGTGACCACCACGGATCGACCGTCCCGGCCCCAGGCCAGCTCGCGGAGCGAACCGCCGGCGTGCGGGCCGAACGTCCGTCGAAGCCCGCTGTGCGGTGTGTGAGCGAGATCGCCGATGGTGGAGATGCCGAGATGGTGCAGTCGCTCGGCGGTCTTGGCCCCGACCCCCCACATGGCCTCCACCGGCAGCGGGTGCAGGAAACCGTCGACCTGATCGCGGCTGACCTCGATCAACCCGTCGGGCTTGGCCTGTTTGGAGGCGATCTTCGCCACGAACTTGGTCGGCCCGATCCCGACCGAGCAGGATATCTGCTGCTCGTCGGCGACCAGTGCACGCACGTGCTCCCCGATCTCGGTCGGCGTGCCGAACATGCGGCGCGCGCCGGTGATGTCGAGATACGCCTCGTCGATCGAGGCGGCCTCGACCACTGGCGTCACCGAGCGGAAAACCGCGCCGATGCCGGCGGACACCGCGCTGTAGGCGTCGAAGTCAGGACTCAAGAAGATGGCGGTCGGTGCCAGCCGGATCGCTTGCGTCGAGGCCATCCCCGACCGCACCCCGTACGCGCGTGCTTCGTAGGTTGCCGACAACACCACTCCCCGCGGGTGACCGCCGACGATCACTGGACGACCGCGCAGCTCCGGGCGACGACGCAGCTCGACCGACGCATAGAAGGCGTCCATGTCGACGTGCATGATGATACGCGTGCTCACGTTGTTATCGTACGCACATTCGAATAGATAGGAGTGTCCGGCTGCGTAAACCATCGCCATGGAAGTCAGGCAGCGGTGGATTGGTACCCGCGCTGGTCGGGCCGCTTGCTCGGGGACTGCCCGGAACGGGCAGCGGCCATCCGGATCGCGGCCGAACCGACCATGCCAGTTTCAGCCGACGTCGTACCCGAGACTGGTCGCGCGGCCGCCCTCCTCCTAGTGGCCCTAGGTGGGAGAGCTTGATCCCACGACACCGTCACCTTTGACAGCGAACACGTGCAACTGGGGCGCGAGGGCCTGGAAGGCTGGGTCCGTGGCGATCTCGGTTTCCAGCGCAAGCAGATCGGCGTAGGCACCCGGCTCGGCGTCGAGCAGCGTCTCGGAGACGTGATCGGCCACCGCGCCGATCCCGTGGGTGGCGCGCACGGCGAAGCCGGCGCCGAGCACCAACTCCAGGATCCGATCTCGATCGAGCCGATCAGGGTCGACCCAAGTGCGCCGGGCCTGAGCGAGGTGACCTCCCAAGGCCTGAGTCAGAACGGCCGCGTGGCGCTGACCGGCGAGCAGGCTCAGCGCCCCGCCCGGGCTGACCACCTCCTGGATCGCCGCCAACGCCTGCACGGGGTCATCGAGGACCTCGAGCACCCGATGGCACACCACCACGTCAGCGGCGGCCGCGCCGACCAGATCGACGAGGTCGCTCGCATCGCCTTGGATCCCACTGACCCGTCCGATCAGACCCTGCTCTGCGGTGCGCCGTTCGAGCGCGGCCAGAGCGTCGGGGCTGGGATCCACAACCTTGACCCGGTAGCCGGCCGAGGCCAAGTCCATGGCCATGCCCCCAGTGCCACCGCCGAGATCGACGACGACCCGACCGGGCGCTCGCCTCGACCAGTCGGTGAGTTCGGCCGATAACAGCTTGACCAGGACCGCCTGGGACACGGAACGGCGGCTGCGCAGGTCCGGCACGTCGGTCCTCCTCGAATCGGTTTCCGCTGAGGCTATCCGGACTGGGGCGCAGCGCCGCACATCGGGAGCCCCGGCGCGCACGGGGGTCGAGGTCCGTCCACGCCGAGGCCGGCCCGGCACGCAGGCGCGAATCACTGCGTCGGCCCGAACGCGGGTGCCGACCAAGTCTTCCCCAAGCCCTGAAATCGAAATCGCGTTCGAACTACGGTCTACGTTACACGCCGTCGCCGATAACATCGCGACGATGCTCGTCCGGCGCGTCGTGTCGTGATCGGAACGTTGCCGCCGCCAAGTCCACCGAAGGGCGCGAACTGACTGGCGGCGATCTCGGCGAGTATCCGCACTCCCCTACCCGACCGCAAAGACCTCGAAGGACGTGGCCATCGCCACGCCGAGTCGGGTGCCGGCGGGACGTGCACCGCCTTCGAGGAACTCGCGCGGGTCGAAGAACTCCCAGCCGAGCCCGTCGATGTAGGCCCGGTGCGCCTCCAGCGACGCCACTCCTTTGTCGAATGTCGCGGTGGTGTCGACGGCGTGCCGCGCCATCGGGGAACTGGATGCCCAGACCTGCTTCACCCCGCCCCAGGGCTGCAAGCCCTCGGAGATCTGGTCGTGGAAGACCCAGCGGTTGCCGGCGTCACGGGCCGCGTCCAGCGTGGCCATCCCGGTGGCGATGTGGTCGGCCTGGTTGAGAGTCTCCCCGCCCCAGGTGGGCCGGAAGTTGTTGGTGATCACGATCTCGGGTTGGTGGCGCCGGATAGCGGCGCAGATGACCTGACGCAGGGCCACGCCGTACTCCAGCACCCCGTCGGGTTGGCCGAGGAAGTCGACCATCTCTACGCCGACGATCTTGGCCGATTCCACCTGCTCGGCCTCGCGAACCACCCGGGACTCTTCCGGTGCCACCGCGTCGATGCCCGCCTCGCCGCTGGTGACCATCGCGTACACCACCCGCTTTCCCTGCTCGGTCCAGCGCGCGACGGCCGCCGCCGCACCGAACTCGAGGTCGTCAGGGTGGGCCACCACGCACAGGGCGCGGTCCCAGGACTCGTCGACGGGAGTGAAGGGTTCCGGAGTGTCCTCAGCCATGGGACTCACCTTATTTCACGGCCGCCGCTGGCTGGGCGTCCTCGCCCCATCTGGTCGGCGTCACAGCCTGAGCCGGGTCAGGTGCGACGCGATCTCGTCGCCGGCATCGGCACCGTACGTCTCCGCGAACCGGCGACCGAAGCTGCCCGCGAACCGGTACTCCTGGGTGCCGACCACCGCGATCACGTAGCTGGACAGCAGGCACCCGATCTGCGCGCAACGCTCCAGCGAGACCCCCCAGGAGAGTCCGGCGATGAAGCCGGCCCGGAAGGCGTCGCCGACCCCGGTCGGGTCCAGCTTTGCGGTCTCCGGCGCGATCGGCACATCGATCGACTCCTCGCCGGCGATCTCGATCCGTGCGCCCCGGACGCCCCGAGTCATCACCCGAACGCCGACGCGGGCAACGATCTCGTCGTGCGTCCAGCCCGTCTTCTGGGTGATCAAGGTGTCTTCGTAGTCGTTGGAGAACAGGTAGTCGGCGCCATCGATCAGCCGGACGATCTCGGGGCCGTCCAGCCAAGCCATCTGCTGGGACGGGTCGGCGATGAATCGGTAGCCCCGGCCCCGACACTCGTCGGTGTGTCGCTGCATCGCCTCCGGGTCGTTCGGGGAGATGACCACCAGATCCAGTCCACCGACCTGGGCGGCAATCGGAGCCAGCTCGATCTCTCGGGCCTCAGCCATGGCGCCGGTGTAGAAGGAACCGATCTGGGCGTTGTCGGCGTCGGTCGTGCAGACGAACCGCGCAGTGTGCTTGGTCTCGGAGACGTGGATCGGCCAGGTCAGCACCCCGTGCCGGTCCAGCCATGCGCGGTACTCGCCGAAATCTTCGCCCACCGAGCCGACCAGCAACGGGCTCAGACCGAGGGCGGCGAGACCGAAGGAGATGTTGGGCGCGATCCCCCCACGCTTGATCTGCAGGTCCTCGACGAGGAAGCTCAGCGAGATCTTGTCCAGGTGCTCGACGACCAACGACTCGGCGAATCGACCCGGGAACCTCATCAGGTGATCCATGGCGATGGATCCGGTCACGGCGATATGCACGGCGGCAGCGTAGCGGTATCC
>JAKDLH010000406.1 GCA_030452945.1 Microlunatus sp.
TCGGCGGAGGTGCCGGCGCCCCGTCGTGATGGCGGCGCCGAGAGCGATGACACCGTTGCCGATGCCGATGCCGATGCCGATGCCGGCGACGACGTCGATGCCGAGGATGTCGAGGGCGGGGATGCTGAGTCCGCGGATCCCGAGGATCGCGATATCGCTTCCGGCGGTATCGACAGTGCGGATCCCGAGGGCGGGGATGCCGCGAGCGGGGACACCGGGAACGGTGACACCGAAGACGACAATCCCTTGGAGGTCGAGGCCGAGGTCGCGGCCGACTACCTCGAGGAGTTGTTGGACATCGCCGATCTCGATGGCGACATCGACACCTACATCGACGGAGACCGTGCGCATGTCTCGATCGTCAGTGAGTCCGACATTCTGGTCGGTAAGAACGGGCAGGTGTTGGACGCGTTGCAGGAGCTGACCCGATTGGCGGTACTCGCCGACACCGGACAGCGCAGCCGGCTGATGCTGGACGTGGCCGGCTTCCGCGCGAAGCGCCGGGTCGAGCTGGTCGCCTTGGCGTCTGACGCCGCGCAGGAGGCCAAAGACACCTCGGAGCCGGTGCATCTGACAGCGATGAACCCGTTCGAACGGAAGATTGTGCACGACGCGGTCGCAGCGGCTGGGTTGACCAGCGAGTCCGAAGGAGAAGAGCCGCGTCGCCACGTCGTGGTGCTGCCGGTCGGTGACTGAGGAAGCCGCCTTCAGCACGTCGTCGGGGCTTCTCGATGGCCGGTGAAACCGAAGGCCTACGTATCGCCCGCGAGATCTTTCAGGAAAGCGCCGGAACGATAAGTCGATATAGTGACTTATTGACTGATCGCGGGATCGAATGGGGCGTACTCGGCCCTCGCGAAGCAAACCGAGTCTGGACCCGCCACATCCTCAACAGCGCAGCCGTCGCTCAGTTGATACCGCCGAGGGCAACGGTCGCCGACGTCGGCTCGGGTGGCGGGCTGCCGGGGATTCCGGTCGCGCTCCTTCGACCTGACCTCCGGGTCGAGCTGATCGAACCGTTGCTCCGGCGGTGCGCCTTCCTCACTCATGCCGTGGAGGCACTGGAGCTGACCGGGCGTGTGACGGTTCGACGTGCTCGGGCCGAGGAGGTCGGCGAGTCCTACGATGCCGTCCTGTCCCGGGCCCTGGCTCCGCTGGACCGGCTAATCAGATGGTGTCTCCCGCTCATGTCGCCAGAGGGACAGATCCTGGCGATCAAGGGCGCGTCGGCCGAGGATGAGGTCAGCAGGAATGCCCGGATGATCCTGGCTTCCGGTCTGCTCGTCGAGGTTGTCCGACCACAGATCGAACCCACCTTGCCCCCGACCACGGTGGTCCGACTTCGCAGGGCCGAAGCTCCCTAGCAGCGACACGGTCCGGGCGACCACTGGGAGGACGACGGGCTGCCATCCTGGCCAGATGAGCATGGCGCGATTCAGCGGAGCAGGACTCGGGTCACCACCGGCGGCACCGGCGAGCCGCTGCTGTTCATCCAAAACGGGTTGACCGCTGACGAACTGGTTCGCTGGCCGCTGAGCCGGCGTTGCGTACCGACTACCACAGGATCAGCTACCGCCGACGCGGCTACGACGGCAGCAGTGTCGCGGCCGGGCCGGGATCGATCAGGCGGGACGCCGCCGATGCTGCTGCGCTGATGGACGCCCTCGGGATCGATCGGGCGCACATCGTCGGTCTCTCATTCAGCGCCGCGATCGCCCTGGAGATGGCGGTGCTGGCACCCGGGCGGGTGCGCAGCCTGACGCTGATCGAACCGCCGCCGCTGCAGGTGCCCCGAGCCGCGGAGTTTCGGAGCGCAAACGCTCGGTTGTTGGCCCGTCGTCGCGCGGACGGCGTCGAGGCGGCACGGGGGAAGTTTCTGACGCTACTGATGGGACCACAATGGCGGACGCGGATGAGACCGATCGGCCCGGACCGGTGGCGCAGATGGAGCGGGACGCCAGAGCACGTTCTTCAACGCTGACCTACCAGCACTATGGGACTGGCGGTTCACCGACCGTGGTGCCGACCGAATCCTGGCACCGGCACTCTATCTCGGGGTAGCGACGGCAGGCCGTGGTTCGCCGAGGTCCGCACCTGATGCTGAACTGGCTGCCCAGCGTGGAGGGTGCAGTGATCGTCGGGGCTAACCATTCCCTTGCGATCAGCCACCCTGCTGAGCTGGCGGAATTCTTCTGTCGATTTCGTTCGGTGGCACCCGATTTAGTCTCCAACGCCCTCGATCGCGGGAGTTTAGCTGCGGCTGAGCCCGCCGCCCGCGCGTCGAACACTGGCTGTCCCCGGTCTCTCGTAGGGTGCGGTCAAGTGGCTGGAGGAGAGGTCGATGACACGTGGTGCACTGAAGGACAGGGAAGGGTCTGAGAGTCTCGGGTGGCCCGGAACGCTGCGGCGACTGAGCAGATCTTTGGGGTGGCCGGATTCCGTTTCACGTGGAACGACGGCAGAACCACGGGACCGGGAGCCGTCGTCGGTTCCTCCTGGCGAATCGGCGACCGGAACCGAGCCTGCGGTAGAGCCGATCCCGGATGTTTCACGTGGAACGCATGTCAGTGCGTTGGTAGCTCAGTCGTCGGCGA
>JAKDLH010000407.1 GCA_030452945.1 Microlunatus sp.
ACGTTCGCACCACCGGCATCTACGAGCACGTCGACCTCGAAAGCAAACGCAACGCCCTACAACGCGTCCAGGAACGACTGTTCACGGCTGCCAATAACAGAGAGAGTTGCCGTCAAACTTGCCGTCAAGTCGCCTCTGACGGTTCAAAGACCGACGCCGAAACTCAGGAAACGAAAACACCCACCCCTGTTGGGGAGGGCGCTTTCGTTGGTGGCTCCTACTGGAATCGAACCAGTGACACAAGGCTCTTCAGAGCGACTGGGCACACCTTGAGCGAGCGCCTGACCGCTATAAACGCGTACGTACGAGCACGGGCGACTGCATGGAAAATTGGCTGCGTTGCCGTCAACTTTGCCGTCAAGTCGCGCCTACCGTCACCCTGTGATGGGGCAGCCTCATGACCCGGGCAATGGTGCCAGATCGCGCGGATGCAGCCTCACGCTGCCGTAAGCGTGCGGCTCTACGCGTCGGTCGTAGCAACCGCTCGTGGATCGCCGCCAGGCACCGGATGGATGCTGGTGAAGATCAACGACGCCAGGTCCTCCAAGATCCGCATGGCCTCGCCAGGCCGGCTGTCGTCGCGCGATGCGGTCGCGTACATCTCTCGCGGCGAGAAGGTCGGGCGGTAGCCGTTGTCGGCCAGGAACGCCAAAGTGACGATCAGCGCGAGACGCTCGCACCCCACGGGCACCGCGCGGTCCTTGACGATCGAGTAGTAGAGGGTCGCGGCGCGTCGTTCCAGCTGCGGGTTGCCTCCGGGCTCCACCGGGTACCCCAGTGCGTACACCAGGTGACCGGCGACCCGGCCCTGCACCTCATCGGTCAAGATCACCTGCTCGACGGCCTGTGCATTGATCAACCCGACGAGATGGTCGACGTCGCGGATGGACAGGGTCCTCATCACTGCGCGACCCTTGTCAATGCGTTCCCGTACTGTTCAACGATGAACCGGGCGATCCGCTGCAATTCGGCAGCACGCTCCGGCGAAAGTTGTTCGATAGATAGTCGGGAATTGGTTGCATTCATCTATTCCTATTTTACTATGACTGAGGTTCGAATGCCAGCATTTCGCCTCTGTTCTGAATGGCATTCGCACAGACGCGAAATAGTGTTTTCGCCGCTGCCTCACGGCCCGCCATGCCCACGAATCACACCAACCATTCACTGCAGCAGCCAGAAAGGAACCACCCGATGACAAGCGCCGGTGCCTATGCCGATGACTTCTTGGACGAAGTCGAAGCCGAACTCGCCGCCGAACCCATCCGGGCCTCGCCCGGGGCAGAGCCGGGCACGCGGGCGGTGATCTACCTCCGCGTCTCCAGCACCGGCCAGGTCAACACCGACTACGACCCGGAAGGCAACTCCATCCCGGCCCAGCGGGTGGCCTGCCTCCGCAAAGCTGAACAGCTCGGGCTGACGGTGCTCGACGAGTACGTCGAGCCCGGCAAGTCGGCCACCGAGATGACCAAGCGCGTCGCGTTCCAGCAGATGCTCACCCGGGTCCGCCAGGCGAAGGACGTCGACTACGTCATCGTCTACAAGCTGTCCCGGATGGCCCGCAACCGCTACGACGACGCCGTCGTCATGGCCGACCTGCGCAAGCGCGGCGTCACCCTGGTCTCAGCCACCGAGTCGGTCGACGACACTCCGGTCGGGCAGCTCATGCACGGCATCCTGGCCACATTCAACGAATACCAATCCCGCGAGTCCGGCGCGGACATCGCCTACAAGATGGGTCAGAAGGCCAAGAACGGCGGCACCCTCGGCAGGGCGCCCTTGGGCTACCTCAACGTGTTCGATCGCTCAGACTTCCGCGAGATCCGGACCGTGGCTGTCGACCCGGAACGGGCTGATCTGGTGAAGCTGGCCTTCGAGCTCTATGCCACCGGCGACTACACCCTCGCCGACCTGTCCGACGAGCTTTACGACCGAGGACTCCGTACCCGCGCTACCAAGCGCCACCCATCCAAGCAGGTCTCGATCAACAAGCTGTCCCAGATGCTCCGCGACCGCTACTACCTCGGCATCGTCACTTACCAAGGTGAGGAGTTCGAAGGCCGCCACGAAGCCCTGATCGACGAGGACCTCTTCGGTCGCGTCCAAGACCTGCTCGAGTCGCGAGTGAAGGCCAAGGAGCGCCGGATCAGCCACCACCACTACCTCAAAGGCAGCCTGTTCTGCGGCCGCTGCGGCGACCAGGAAATCACCCAGCAACTGATCGTGCAGCACACCGTCAACTCCCGCGGCACCGCCTACACGTACTTCTTCTGCCGCAACAAGCAGAACGGCACCTGCCCCACGCCGCACGTCAACGTCATCCGCATCGAAGACGCCGTCGAGGCCCACTACGCCACCGTCCGGTTCAGCCCCGAGTTCATCGACGACGTCCGCCAGCACATCACCGCCGCGCTGGCCGACCAGGAAGCCGCCGCCCGGCTCCTCAAGCGTCAACTCACGACCCAGCTGCACGCCCTGGACGCCAAAGAGTCGAACCTGCTCGACCTCGCCGCCGACGCCACCCTGCCGGTCCTGAAGATCAAGCAGAAGCTCCGCGACATCCAGACCGAACGGGCGCACCTCAC
>JAKDLH010000067.1 GCA_030452945.1 Microlunatus sp.
CGAGGCGAACACCGCCGTGAAGCCGGCGACGAACAAGACCGCGCTCGCTACTGTGCGTCCGCGGCCGCGCGGCGGCGCGGCCGTGACCGGGGAGGTGACGGCCACTGCAGCGGCCGCGACGCCGGGGCTCTCCGGCCGCGATGTGGAGACGCTGGTCACGGTTCCCCTGGCCGGCGGGACCGGTGCCTGGCCGGTGAGCTCGGCGCCGGAGACACCGGCGACGTAGGACAGGTATCCGGGCACCAGCGGCAAACAGCACGGGGAGAAGAACGACACCATCCCGGCCACGGCCGCCACGGCCGCGGCCACCAGCAGCGGCCCGGACAAAATCAGCTCGCCGGTGGACAGTGGCAGCATGGATGCCGAGTCCTCCTCACCTGCGGGGGCGGGGCGCCTCCCACTCCTCTACTATGCAGCATAGGAGACAGGGTGGACGACAATGCCGACGGTCCCGCGGCGAGCGGGACAAGACCGGCGGCGAGGGGAGCGGTGCGATGCGACGTCTGGGTCAGCTCGAGGCGGCGGTGATGGCCCACTTATGGGATGCCGACACGTGGGTGTCGGTACGCGAGGTGGTCGAGGATCTGCGGAGCGGGCGGACGATCGCCTACACCACGGTCCTCACGGTGTTGGACAACCTCCACGCCAAGGGCTTCGTGGACCGGATCAAGGACGGACGCGCGTTCCGCTACTCGGCGCGTGCCTCCAGGGAGGCCCACGCCGCCGCCTTGATGGAGGAGGCGTTGGCCGACACCCCCGACCGGGCCGCGGCCCTCCTGCATTTCGTCGAGCACATTCCCGCCGAGGACCTGGACCGGCTGCGGGCGGCTCTCGACGCCGCGGAGCGCCGGACGTGATCATTCCCGCCGTCCTGCTGGGTTACGCCGTGCTCACCGGCACCGTCGGAGGCCGCTGGCTGCAGGCCATGCGGTGGCCGGACCGCTCCCCACTGGTGGGCATCTTGGCGTGGCAGGCGCTGTCGGCCTCCACGGTGGCCGCCGCCGTGCTCGCCGGGATGACTTTGACCGTGCCCGTGCTGCCGTTCGGCGATGAGGCCGCGCACCTGCTGCACGCCTGCTGGCTCGCCATCCAGCAGCGGTACAGCACCGCTGGCGGTGCGGCGGCGGCGACCGTGGGGATGCTCGCCGCGGCGGCGGTCATCGCCCGTCTGGGGCTGGGGCTGCTCCAGACCTGGCGGCAGGTGCATCGGTGCCGCCGCCGCCAACATCAACAGATCGCGCTGCTGGCCGCCCCTGCCGCGTCCTCCCTGGTGGCGGTGCCGGACGCTCGGTCGTTGGTGTACTGCCTTCCCGGCCGACGGGGTCTGGTCGTCTACACCACAGCCGCGCAGAGGCTGCTCGATCGTGCCCAGCTGCAGGCGGTGCTGGCGCACGAACGGGCGCACCTGGGCGAGCGGCACGACCTGCCGCTGCTCGGCGCCGCGGCGTTGCGAGCGGCCTTCCCGTTCGTCCCCGCGTTCCGGCAGGCCGAGACCCAGATCGGTCAGCTCGTCGAGATGCGGGCCGACGATGTCGCGGCCGCACAGCATCCGCGGAGGGTTCTCGCCGAAGCCCTGGTGCTGCTGGCCGGGGCCCAGGTGCCGACGTCGGCGCTGGGCGCCGGCGGGGCCAGTGCGGTGCTGCGGTGCGAGCGTCTCCTAGCCCCCCGCCACCCGCTGGGCCGCCATGGCCTCCCGATAGCGGCTGCGGGCCTGGCCTTGACGGTGCTCCCACTGTTGATCGCCGCGCTGCCGGCCGCGATTGCGCTGGTCCTCGACTACTGCCCGCCTGGCATTTGAGCGATTCCTGGCGTACCACCCCACCTGGACTACTATGATCTATAGTATTTCGGGTGGGTGGAGACGATGTTGATGGGTCCGCCGTGATACGGGTTCGCGCCCGAGCCGCACGGTGGAGGGGCGTTGCGTTGTTGGTCGCGGCCGCCGTGGTCGTGGTCAGTGCCCTAGTGTGGCGACAGGCCGTTCCGTCTTCGGCGCCGGCGCCCGTTCGCCACGTTCACGGGCTCGGGGTCAACCCCGGCGATGACTCCTTGTACGCAGCCACCCACCACGGTCTGTACCGCCTTGACGACACAGGGCCCGCGCGGCTGGTGTCCACTCGCACGCATGACTTGATGGGCTTCGCTGTCGTGGGTCCGGACCGGTTCTTGGCCAGCGGGCATCCCGACGGCAACGGCGACGAGCCGTGGTCGCTGGGGTTGGTCGAGTCCGTCGACGCTGGCGCTACCTGGCAGCCCCGGTCGCTGGACGGCGAAGTCGACTTCCACGGGATCGACGTCTCCGGGGCGACCGTCTACGGCGTCGACGCGGTCTCAGGATCTCTCCTGGTGACCAGCGACCTGCGGCGATGGCGGCAGCAGCCCGACACGACGATGGAGGATCTGGCGGTCAGCCCTGCTGACCCGGAGAGCCTGTTGGTCGCCACCCCGCAGGGACTGCGTCGCTCCACTGACGGGGGTCTGACCTGGACCGTGCAAGCGGGTCCTTCGGTGGTG
Source organism: Microlunatus sp. (assembly GCA_030452945.1). Taxonomy (GTDB): domain Bacteria; phylum Actinomycetota; class Actinomycetes; order Propionibacteriales; family Propionibacteriaceae; genus Microlunatus. Next base: position 2,515 of record JAKDLH010000067.1, read on the forward strand.
CTGATCGACTGGTCCACCGCCCAGACCGTGGCCGGTGTCGACACGGACGGCGGAACTCACGTCAGTCTCGACGGCGGACGGACCTGGCAGCAGCGCGCCACCCTGCCCGGGGCCCCGCAGGCTCTGCACGCTGCCTCCGCCGCGCGACTGTACGTGGCCACCGACACCGGCGTGCACGCCTCTGTTGACGGCGGCTGGTCGTTCGACGCCGTCGAGCTCTAGCGCCCATGGTGCCCGAGTTGCGTGTGCTGCCTGGCCTCCTCTTAGCCGTCGTGTTGGCCACTCTCAGCGGCTGTGTGAGCGCATCGTCGCCGCCCGCCACGCCGGACGTGGACACCCGCGGGCAGCCGTCCCTGCCGGTGACGGTCCCGAACCTTGACGGCTGCGGTCTCATCGTGAAGTCAGATCAGCCCGCGACACCAACGAAGGATGAGGACACGCTGCCTGAGCTGACCCTGCCGTGTCTGACCCCAGGTCCGTCGGTGGACCTGGCGCACCTCAACGGTCGACCGACGGTGGTCAATCTGTGGGCCACCTGGTGCACACCATGCCGAGAGGAGATGCCAGCCCTGCAGGCTGCGCACGACCGGCATCGCGACGTCCAGTTTCTCGGCGTCGACACCAAGGACCGAGCCGACTGGGCCCAGGAGTTCCTGCCGCTGGTCAAGGTCCGCTATCCGCAGGTGGTCGACGCTGATGGGCGACTGCTCGCGATCCTGCGCTCGCCCGGGCTGCCCGTCACCGTCGTCCTCGACCGCGACGGACGCGTCGTGGGCCGACAGATCGGCAAGGTCAGCGCAGCGCGACTCGACCAGCTCATCGCGTCGGCGCGAGGCTGAGCCGTGCTTCGCCTCCAGCGACGACAGACCCGCGCCGTCGAAGGCACAACACCAACGACGGCGGCTGCCACGCGCGGCACCGCCGGCCTTTGTGCGCACCGACCCCGCGTCCTGACTCGAGGTGGAGGCCAGCCTGCCGGGCGAGCGTCGACGAAGGCGTCAGATGATGCCGGTACGCGTGCCGCTATCTACAGCACCGCTTCAACGGCTGGCAGTCTGACGCGAGGGTCTCCACCACCTCCTCACCCGCGGATGCGACGCGTCACGCCCAGCCGATGCGCACCGGTCGACCGCAAACCACCGCTCCGGCTGTGCAAGGCGGGATTATGAGATCGCCGCGTGATATTGATCCCGCGGAGCCAGGGGTGCCGCGCCACGACCCTCGGCTGGGTCAGTGGCTCCTTGGGGTCATGGCCGTGGTCGCCCTCCTTCTGCTGGCTGCGTTGCTGATCTTGATGATCTCGGAGTGGGTGCATGTGTGACCGGGATCCTCTCGAGCCCAAATCTTGTAGGCGTCTGAGCCGGCCCGACGTCCGTCGGGCGGTAGGACGAGGGTTGGAGGAGTTCGCCGAATACTGTGAACCGACCGCGCTGCAGGGGAACGAGCCGCGGTGGGGTTGCCGGGCCGGGTCGGAGAGCATGGTGCGGCGATGACCGAAAGCCCGGCCAACTCCGATGGCGGGCCGGATGCGGGAGTGGACCCGACCACGATGCTGCCGGGCCGGCTGCGGAGCGCCGGGGACGAGGCTGGCGCCGACGCTCGGCTTCGACGGACTGCTGTCGTGTGGTGAGCGGTCTGAGGGCTGGTCCCTTTGCCAGCAGGCCACGTGGTCGAGGGCGGCTGGCATGGAGATCACGCTTTCCCCCAGCACAAACGGCCGTGGGCGCCGATGGTGGCCTGGATCTTCGTGGTGCATCGAACCTAGACGGCGCCGGTCTTGGCCGAAAGCGCGGACAACGCCGCCGCCGAACTCGCCTGCTGGATCCACACATCCGGCCCCGGAGGGCTACTATGCGAAATAGTAGATTGTGTGGTGCGACCCAGACAGTTGACGCTGTGCCGGCGCGACCATAGCGGCCCGGGTCTTCGAGGGACGGAACTTCGGGGGGCCTTCAACGCTCTTGTCTTGTTTGAAGTGTCGCCGATGCAGCGCTCCACCCAAGACTGACGGCTCGCAGAGGCCAAGAAGGCAAGAAGTCTCGACGAGGGCGACGCCAGGTAGCGGTAGATGCCGATGATGCACGAAGGGGCGATATCGATGAGCGCACAGGTCCAGACCGCGGTAATGGAGGTGCAGGGCGTCAATTGGGCTTCTTCCAAGGCCGCTGCGGAATCGGTACTGTCACGAAGACCCGGCGTGTTGAACGTGGAAGCGAACCCGGTTGCGCAGACGGCCAGCGTCACGTTTGACGCTCAACAAATCTCCATCGCCGATTTGACCCAATGGGTACGGGAATGTGGTTACCACTGCGCGGGCCGGTCGGTGCCCCGGCACGTCTGCGATCCCATGCAAGACATTGACGCGACCGCCTCGCCGGTGACCCACAGCCTGGACAGCAGTGACGTCGAGGCTCACCCTGCGGACCATGAGGCGATGGGGCATGGCCCCGTGGCTGCCATCTCTGAACCTGCGGATCCACATCGCGGTCATGGCGGTAAGGGCGAGCCGATGGTGAGGTCGGCAAAGGACGCGATGGGCCATGGCAGCAGCCACGGGGGCAGTTCGATGGCGTCCATGGTTCGCGATATGCGGAACAGGTTCGTGGTCGCAGCGGTGTTGTCGGTGGCGATCACCTTGTGGTCACCTATCGGCAGGGACGTCATCGGCTTCTCGGTGCCCGCACCTTTCGGTTTGCGCGACGACGTCTTCGCGCTGATCCTGTCGCTTCCGGTCATCTTCTATTCGGGCTGGATTTTCTTTGACGGGGCGTACCGGGCGTTGCGTGCCCGCACCTTGGACATGATGGTCTTGGTTGCGGTGGGGGTGGGTGCTGGCTGGTTGTACAGCCTGATCGTGACCCTCACCGGCGGCGGTGACGTGTTCTACGAGGCGGCCACCGTATTGGCCAGCTTCGTGCTGTTAGGGCACTGGATTGAGATGCGGGCGCGGGGCGGAGCGAACGATGCGGTCCGGACGTTGCTGGAGCTGGCTCCGGCGAAGGCGCTGGTGATCCGGGACGGTCAAACCGTCGAGGTGTCCACCTCGGAGGTGCTGGTCGGGGATCTGATGCAGGTCCGGCCCGGAGCCAAGGTCCCCACGGACGGCACCGTTGAGGACGGTGAGTCCGACATCGACGAGTCGATGGTGACCGGTGAAAGTCTCCCGGTGAGCAAGAGTGTCGGGTCGCCGGTGATCGGTGCCACGGTCAACACCACCGGCACATTGCGGGTGCGCGCCACCAAGGTCGGTGCGGACAGCGCTTTGGCGCAGATCGTGGCGTTGGTGCAGGCGGCGCAGAACTCCAAGGCGCCAGGACAGCGGCTGGCCGACCGGGCGGCGTTCTGGCTGGTGCTGGTGGCGTTGGTCGGCGGCAGCGCCACCTTCGCCGTCTGGATGCTCACCGGCGCCAGCGTGCAGACAGCGCTCCTGTTCGCCATCACGGTCGTGGTCATCACCTGCCCGGACGCGCTCGGGCTGGCGACGCCGACCGCGATCATGGTGGGCACCGGTCTCGGCGCCAAGCGCGGCATCCTGTTCAAGAATGCCACCGCCTTGGAATCGTCGGCCCGGATCAACGTGGTGGTGATGGACAAGACCGGGACCTTGACCAAAGGCGAACCTGAAGTCACTGACCTCATCGCCACCGGGATCGACCGCGGCGACCTTCTCGCCCTCGTCGCCGCCGTGGAAAGAGAGTCCGAACATCCCCTGGCCGGAGCGGTCGCCAACTATGCCGACAGTCAGGGTGCCGCCGTGTTGAAGGCAGATGGGTTCAACAATGTGCCCGGACACGGTGCCGGAGCCGTCGTAGCCGGACGCCGGGTGTTCGTCGGGAACCGGAAACTGATGACGGCGCAGGGCGTTGACATCGCCGCAGTGGCCGAGGAGCGCGAACAGCTCGCCTCCACCGGCCGAACGGCGGTGTTGGTCGCTGTCGACGGTCGCGTTGCTGGAGTAATCGCGCTGGCCGACGCGGTGCGCGAGACGGCGGCGGAGGCGGTCACAGCCCTGCACGAAGCGGGGATCGAGGTGGCCATGATGACCGGTGACAATGAGGCCACGGCGAGACGCATCGCCGCCCTGTTGCACATCGACACCGTCATCGCTGAGGTGCTGCCGCAGGACAAGTCCGCGAAGGTGTCCGAGCTGCAGGCGGCTGGTAAGCGGGTCGCCATGGTCGGCGACGGCGTCAACGATGCCCCAGCCTTGGCGCAGGCGGACCTGGGCATCGCGATTGGAGCCGGGACCGATGTCGCCATCGAAACTGCCGATGTGGTGTTGATGCGTTCGGACCCGTTGGACGTTCCGGTCGCCCTCCGTATCGGCAAAGGCACCCTGCGGAAGATGCGACAAAACCTCGGTTGGGCTATCGGCTACAACGTGGTCGCGTTGCCGATCGCCGCCGGCGTCTTCGAACCAAGTTTGGGGCTGTCGCTCAGCCCCGAGATTGCTGCCATCTCCATGTCCGGCTCGAGCGTCATCGTGGCCGTCAATGCGCTGCTGCTGAAACGGCTGCGGCTGCCCCAGGCTGCAGAGGCCGCGCCGACGACCACCCAGGCCGCAGACCTTGCCGTTGAACCCATCCGTTAGTCGCCACGTCGACATCCCCCGTGTGCCTCACCTCGGAAAGAAACGGATCGCCCATGACTGTTTCCCTCGACCCGCGCCTAGCGGAGAAGCTGAAGGACAACCTGATCGACCACCGACAGCTTGTCCGCAGCCACCGTCAGGACCTGCCGGAGATCAGGCACTGGCAGTGGGCCGGCGCCCCCGGACCGGGCCTCCACCGACCAGACCAGCCCGTCCGCGAACCGGTCTGAGATGATCTCCGGTCCCACCACCGGACACCCGGGGCCGCCCGACCCGGCCCGTCATCGGCCGTCGTCCCCCTATGACGCGGTCCTGTTCGCCCTGGACGGGGTGGTCATCGACACGGCTGCCCTGCACGCGGCCGCCTGGAACGAACTGTGCGACGCGGCCCTGTCCGACCCGCGACTGGGCGCCACCGACGGGCGACAGGTGCCGTTCGACGACGACGGCCGTTTCGTGGACGGCCCAAGCCGGGAGGACGGCGTGACCGCATTCCTGACCTCACGCGGCATCACGGTTCCTCTCGGTGCAGCAGACGACCCTCCGCAGACGTGGACGGCCTTCGGCTTGGCTGCCCGGAAAGACCAACTGTTCCTGTCCCACCTGTCGCGGCAGGAGCCGCGAACCTACGCCGGGACGATGGCCTTGCTCGATCGGCTCCGGGCGGGACGAATCCCGATCGCCCTGGTGACCGCCAGCCGACACGCGGACGCGGTGCTGGCCGCGACAGGGCTGGCCGGCATGTTCGACGTGATCGTGGACGCTCAGCTGGCCCTGACGTTGAACCTGCCCGAGACACCAGATCCGGCCCTGTTCGTGGAGGCGGCGCGCCGACTCGGCGTCTCGCCCGCACGGACCGCGGTGGTCGAAGCCGAGCCAGCCGGGGTGACCGCCGCCCATCGGGGGGGTTTCGGGCTAGTGGTGGGAATCGACCGTGCCGACCGTCGGGACGAGCTGGAGTCCGCCGGCGCGGACGTCGTCCTCGACGACGTGGGAGAGCTTGACCTGGGCGCCGCCAGCACCGACCCCTGGCTGCTGGTGTATGCCGGTTTCGACCCGGCCCATGAAGGCCACCGGGAGGTACTCACCGCGCTCGGCAACGGCTACATGGCGACCCGCGGCGCGCTGCCGGAACACAGCAGTGACGGAGTCCACTACCCCGGAACCTACCTGGCCGGAATCTACAACCGGCTGGTCGGCACGGTCCACGGCCGTCGGCTCGAGGAGGAGCAGCTGGTCAACGTCCCCAACTGGCTACCGGTCGACGTCGGCATCGGCGACGGTTGTTGGTGGTCGAGGGGGCAGCTGACCTCCCACACCGAGCGCCGCGAGTTGGATCTGCGCCGTGGGCTGCTGGTGCGCCGGGCCGTCCTGACCGGAGTTGACGGGCGTCGGTTGGACGTCGTGCAGCGGCGTCTGGTGTCCATGCACAGTCCGCATCTGGCCGCGTTAGAGACAACGTTCACACCGCGCGGTTGGAGCGGGGCAATGAGCGTCAAGGCCGGCGTCGACGCCGCCGTGACCAACACCAACGTGCCTGCCGAAGCCACCAGCGGGAGACATCTGGTCCGGGTGACATTTCGCCAATCTGACGCCTGCACGGTCGTCTGTGAGGTGCAGACCCGTCAAAGCGGGATTCGCGTCGCCACGGCGGTCCGGACCGTCCTCGGGGGCGGCGCGGACGTCTCCGCGGGTGCGCCGATGATCGACGGCGGCCGGTACATGCAGCCGTTCGATGTGCACGTGGAGGACGGGAAGCCGGTGACGGTGACCAAGACCGTCGCCGTCGTCACCTCCCGGGATGTCGCTGTCAGCGCACCCCGGTCTGCCGCTCTGGCGGAGCTCGCACGCAGCCCAGAAGGGGTGAGCGGGCTGCTGAGTGCGCACCAGGCGGCCTGGAAACGGCTGTGGGACAGTTTCGCCGTCAGAATTGACGCCGACCGGCACAGCCAGCTCGTGCTGAACCTGCATGTCTTCCACTTGCTGCAGACCGTCTCCGAGCACACGGCGGCGCTGGATGCTGGAGTGCCCGCCCGCGGCCTGCACGGAGAAGGCTACCGGGGACACGTGTTCTGGGATGAACTGTTCGTGCTGCCGGTCGTCGGGCTGAGGATGCCGGCCGTCAGCGAAGCGCTGCTGGAGTACCGGTGGCGGCGCCTCGGCGCAGCCCGCGCCGCGGCCCGGGCCGGTGGGCTGCGCGGAGCACTGTTTCCGTGGCAGAGCGGCAGCGACGGCCGAGAGGAAACCCCGCACCGGCTGTACAACGTCCGCTCGGGCCGGTGGATGCCGGACAACTCACTTCACCAACGCCACGTCGGCTTGGCCGTTGCCTACAACGCCTGGCGACACTTCCAGACCACCGGGGACCAGACCTGGCTGGCCGCGCGCGGCGCCGAGCTGATCATCGAAGTGACCAGGATGTTCGCTTCCTTGGCCACGTTCGACCCGTCCGAGGATCGATTCCACATCGCCGGGGTGATGGGTCCCGACGAGTACCACGACGGCTACCCGGGCACCCCGGGACACGGCGTCCGCGACAATGCCTACACCAACGTGTTGACCTCCTGGGTGTGTGAGCGTGCCGCCGACAGTCTCGAGGTGTTGCAGGGCCACCCCGCCGACGACCTCATCACTCGGTTGCAGGTGACACCGGACGAGGTGTTGCTCTGGCGACATCTAAGCCGCAGGTTTGCCGTCCCCTTCCACGAAGACGGCATTCTCAGCCAGTTCGATGGCTACGAAGACTTGGCGGAGCTCGACTGGAAGCACTATCGCGCAACGTACAACAACATCGGCCGGCTGGACCTCATCCTGGAAGCCGAGAACGACACCACGAACCGGTACAAGCTGGCCAAGCAGGCCGACGCGCTCATGCTGATCCATCTCCTCGGCCCGGAGGTCCTGCTCGCCCAGCTCAGCCGGCTCGGCTACCCCATGTCGGCCGCGGACCTGGGCCGGACCGTTGAGTACTATCTGGCTCGCACCGCACACGGGTCCACGCTCAGCCGGGTGGTCCACGCCTCCGTCCTAGCCCGCACCGACCTGGCGAGGGCCTGGACCGTGTTCCGTGAAGCCCTGATGGCCGACCTCGACGACACGCAGGGTGGCACCACCCGCGAGGGCATCCATTTAGGCGCCATGGCCGGCACGGCAGACCTCGTCGTCCGATCGTTCGCCGGTCTGCAGATCGACGATGACGGGCTCACGTTCACTCCGCGCCTGCCCCCGCGGCTTCGCAGCGTGGGCTTCCGCGTTGTCTATCGAGGGCAACGCATCGACGTGTCCGTGACCGCCGAGACCCTGCACCTGCAGCTGCAGCCCTGTCGCGCCGACCCGGTGCGGATCAGACTCCACGGCACCGTCATGGAAGTCGGGGGCGGACAGACGGTCGACTTCTCGCTGCACCCTCCAGACTCGCACGACACCGAGACCATGAACAAACCAATGGGAGGACAACCATGAACCACGACGAGCACCCACCCACCGACCCGGGCGCCGTCACGGGGGCGAACAAGCGGATGAAATGGTTCGGCGCGATCGTCTTGGCGTTAGCCACCCTGGGGCTGGTCCTCTACCTGGTCACCGACCATGGGCCGCACCTGCTGGCCGCCCTTCCCTATGCCGGCATCATCGTCGTGATGACCGCGCATCTTTTCATGCACCGAGGTCACAGCCACGGCGGCCACCAGAGCACGGACCACCGCCACGGAAAAACCTGATCGTCGAAAGCATCACCAAGCCGACGGCATCCTCAACGGCCATTCTCTCCACCACCAGGTCGGCCTGGTCGTGCGGAGCATTTCAATATGCCAAAGTACCGGTCGCGAATTCGTTCCTCGTCGCGGAAGAGTCTCATCCATGAGCGGCGCCGATAACGATACGTTGACGCATTTCACGGTTCCGCTCGATCAAAAAAGACGACAACAGAATTCGGACAACAACATGGTCGGGCCGACCAAACAACTGCCAAGGCTAGGAGCCCAGGATGTGCGGGGCCATCTCCACGACTCTGAGGGCCGGTGAACGCGCCGCTGCTCCTTCGGTCCGAGATGCAGGTCGGCGCCGGTGCAGACGGGACCGGCAGGGTGTCGTCGGCTGACACTCGGCCGCGGGAGCAGCCTTTTGCCGATGCCATGGCGCTCAGGCCTAGTGTCCCGTGCCACCCACGATGAGGAAGCACCTCGCGGTCCTCCTCGTCTGCCTGTTCGTGGTGATGATCGGTTTCGGCATCACGTTGCCGGTGCTCCCGTTCTACGTAGAGCGGATCGCCCGTCAAGAAGGCGCCTCGTCACGGGCAGTGGTGTTGCACGTGGCGTTCCTGACAGGGGTCTATTCGCTGATGCAACTCATCTTCGCGCCACTGTGGGGACGCTTGTCGGACCGCATCGGCCGCAGACCGCTGATCCTGCTCGGTATTGCCGGCTACGTGGTCGCGCAAGTGATGTTCGGGGTGTCGACCTCGCTTTGGCTGCTCTATGTGGCGCGGGTCGGGGGAGGTATTCTGACGTCGGCGACCTTGCCGGTATCGGCCGCCTATGTGGCGGACATGACGACGGCGCGGCAGCGCAGCGGGGGGATGGCGTGGCTCGGAACCGCGGCAAGCGTCGGGGTGGTGGTAGGACCTGCCGTGGGGGGTCTGCTGGCTGCGCGCGACTGGCACCTCAGATGGAGTACAGAGCATCTCAAGGTAGACAGCTTCTCGATCCCCTTCTTCGCAGCAGCCTTGTTGGGGCTTCTCACGATGCTTGCTGCCCTCCGGTGGTTACCGGAATCCCTTCACGACCGGCCGACAAACCCCATCCAGGCCGGGCCACGTCGTCAGGAGAGTCCCGACTGGCCTGTCTTGCTGCGAAGTTTGGCACCGCTTCTGCTCTTGACACTGGCTGCACAGTTCGCGCTCACAATGTTCGAAGGAACGGTCGCCCTCTTCGCTCAGACCAAATTTGCCTTCGGTCCGACCGAGGTGGCCTACGTTTTTGTCCTATGCGGTCTCGTCATGGCCGTCTTCCAGATAGGTGTGGTGGGTGTCCTCGCCGACAAGGTCAGCGAGATGAAACAGATCGGCGTTGGCTTCGCCGTGCTGGGAGCCGGCATCGCCTTGCTGGCCATTGCGGATACCCCGCCCCTGGTCTTCGCGTTCGTGGGGTTGCTCTCCCTGGGCATGGCTTTCATCGCACCCAACGTCTCGGCCCTGGTCTCCAAGCGTGGGGGAGAGCAGCAGGCAGGCGCGTCGCTCGGCCTGCAAAACGCGGCCAACAGCCTCGGACAGTCTATGGGCCCACTCCTGGGCGGCCTCCTCCTGCTCTGGCAGGTGAACGCACCGTACCTGTTGACCGGCGGCCTACTCATCGCAATCGCCGCTATCATTGCTGGGAAGGGTCTCGCTGCCCGTCGCACGCGCCGCGATGGGTGCGTAAAATCGGCATCAAATTGAACATCGCGATTCGTGGTGGGCAAATCCCTCTTCTTTGTGGTCTTGGCAAATACTGGCCGTCGCCGGCTGGCTCGTGACTCTCCGATCTTGTTACTTGGTATCGGTCGGCCGGTATCTCGCAATCGACGGTCGCGGGCCGTGTTGCCTCGGGGACGCCTGGTCCATGGCTCAATTGTGGCGGCCGTCAGCCGCAAGGATATGTCCTTGAGTTGTATCGGTTTAGCCTCGATCCGTGGAGTGGCGGTGCTGTCTCGGCGGGTCGTGAACGTTGAAGTGACTTGCTGTGTTTGGAGAATATGGAAAGTCGAGTTTCCTGATTGAACCAAAGACTGCAGAAGGCACCGCGTGAGTGAAACGACAGGATGGCTGGTCCCGGGCAGTCCCTCTTCGATGACGAGCGTCTGGGCTCGTGCGTCGGCTTGGTGCCGGCGATGGATTTGGCCGAGCAGACTCACGGGGGAGTCGGGGCGATCATCGGGGCTGAGCGTGATGCCGGAGGCCAGGGAAGGGGTCCCGCGGCTAGACGGCCGCGACCGGGACCGCTCAGCAGGTGTGGCTCGAACTCTTGGGGTAATCTGAGAGGTGGAAGAGCGAGGCGCGCTCGTAGGTGAGGAGGGCGCCAGCGCGCTTTTCCTGAGGAGTGCCGCGGATGCCCCTTTACCGGCTCTGCTGGATGGTGTTGGCCTACGCGCTTGGTGCGGTCGGCGCCGCTGTCACCATGATCATTGCGCCTTGGGGTGCTGCGCTGGGCGTCGCCGCGGCTTCGGCGTTG
>JAKDLH010000003.1 GCA_030452945.1 Microlunatus sp.
CGAGCAGGCGGGGCTTGTTTGGGGTGGGAGACGGGGTGTCTGGTCTCTTCGGGTGAGGATCGGTCATCGTCATGCTGGGCTGTTCCTGGGTTCGCGGGCGGGGTGCTTCTGAGCAGAGGGACACCACTGTCCACCCGGGCTAACGCATCAGGCACCCTCTTTGTTGCCGAATCTGCGCTGGGGTGACCAAACCCACACGGGCTAGCGGCGCAGCAACGACAACGGCGCTCCACCCCTTCAGGGGCGAAGCGCCGTTCATCGTGCCAGTTCTTACCGCGTGGCCATCAAGCTCAGTCTTGTGCTCGACGCGGCCCCGAGCCGGCGCCGATCTCTTTGGCGTCGTGACCGTCGACGTCGCGACTGCCGTCGCCGTCATGGCCGTTGCCGTCCCCCTCGTGATGGGAGGCCGCCTCCTCCAACTCTGCTCGGGACGGCTTGCGGAGGGCGTCGAGGAAGAAGAAGCGGGTGGCCTTGCGACGGCGCTGCTCGGCTTTGAACTCCTTGTCGCTGAGGTCGCCCTGTTCGGTGACGGGGGCCAGCGGCAGCGGATCGACGTGTTGGGTGAGCGTGTACGCCTCCTCTTGGCTGATCGGGACATGCGGCTCGGAGTAACTGCCAGACGGGTCACGGACGATGATCGCGCTCTCCGCGCCGTGCAGCAGGCGTTCGTGGTCGGCTCGCTGCAAAGCGATGCAGATCCGCTTGGCGATGAGGAAGGCGATCACCGGGCCGACGAAGACCATCACTCGGAGGAAGTAGGTAACCGCTTCGAGTGACACGTGGAACTGAGTGGCGATGATGTCGTTGCCACCCCCGACCCAGAACAGCCCGTAGCCAGTGATCGCGGCGACCCCGAAAGCGGTGCGGGTCGGAACGTTGCGTGGCCGATCGAGGATGTGGTGTTCGGACTTGTCTCCGGTCACCCACTGTTCGACGAACGGGTAGACCGCCATCAGCCCGAACAGCAGGCCCATCAGTCCCAGCCCCGGGATCGCAACGTTCCACGACCACGTGGTGCCGCCGATGTGGGACTCCCAGTTGGGCATGATCCGGATCGCGCCCTCGACGAAGCCCATGTACCAGTCCGGTTGCGAGCCAGCGGTCACCTGGGCCGGGTTGTAAGGACCGTACGTCCACAGCGGGTTGATCTGCATTAGCCCGCCCATCAAGGTGATGACGCCGAACACGATGAAGAAGAAGCCGCCCGCCTTGGCCATGTACACCGGGAAGACCGGGTAGCCGACCACGTTGCCGTTGGTGCGGCCGGGCCCCGGATACTGGGTGTGCTTGAGGTACACCACCAGCGCCAGGTGCGCGGAGATCAGGCCAAGCAGCAGCGCCGGCAGCAGCAGGATGTGAGCCATGTAGAGCCGGGCCACGATCAAGTCACCAGGGAACTCGCCGCCGAACACGAACATCTCGGCCCAGGTCCCGATCACCGGAATGGAGCGGATCAGGCCGTCCACGAAGCGCAGACCCGTTCCCGACAGCAGGTCATCAGGCAGGGAATAGCCTGCGAATCCCTCGATCAGCCCCATGGCCAGCAGACCAACCCCGATCAGCCAGTTGACCTCGCGCGGCTTGCGGAAGGCGCCGGTGAAGAAGATCCGGAGACTGTGCACCAGCATGGCGGCGATGAACAGCATCGCGGCCCAGTGATGCATCTGCCGGATCAGCAGGCCGCCCCGGATGTCGAACACGATGCCGAGCGTGGAGGCGAACGACTCCGACATCGGCATGCCGCGCAACAACTGGTAGGAGCCTCCGTACTCGATCTCGGCCATCGACGGCTTGTACCACAGCGTCAAGAAGACACCGGTGAGTAGCAAGATGATGAACGAGTACAGCGCGATCTCACCCAGCAGGAACGACCAGTGGTCGGGGAAGACCTTGCGGATGAACGGACGGCTCAGCTTGGCCACGCCCAACCGGTCGTCGGCCCAGGACGCCGGGCCGGCCGCGGCCTTGAAGACCGGGCCAAGTTGCTTGGGGGGTGTCTCGGCCGCGACCGCGTCGCTGCCGGCCGCGGTGGGTACCGGTTTGGCCATTAGTTATCACCTTGCTGAAAGTCGTTGCGGGAGTCCCGCTCGAAGTAGCTTGGGCCCACCGGCACGGTGAATCCAGAGCGGGCGACCAGATATCCCTCGGAGTCGACGGTGATCGGCAACTGGGGCAGGGACCGGGCCGCGGGTCCGAAGATGACGACGCCGGAATCCCCCAAGTCGAAGGTCGATTGGTGGCAGGGGCACAGCAGATGGTGGGTCTGCTGCTCCCACAGGCTGATCGGGCAGCCGACGTGGGTGCAGATTTTGGAGTAGCAGAGAATGCCGCCAACGTGCCAGTCCTGCCGCGACTCGGGGATCTTGATGGTGTTCGGGTTCATCCGTACCACGATGATGGAGGACTTGGCTTTGGCCTGCTGGAACTCCGTCCCGTGCAGGTCTTGCAGGTTCTCGGGCTGGCCGTTGACGAGCTGGCCGATCTGGATCTGCTCCGCTTTGATCGGCGCGTACGTCACGTCGTTGACCAGGCGGATGCCCTCCTTCCAGATCGTGGTGGCCAGCGTGGCGTCGATGAACTTGCGGGTGGGCCACGGACCCAGGTCGGCGAGGAGCACCACCCCAGGCAGAGCAACCAGGCCGAGGGCCCCCAGCAGGCTGCGGCCAAGCACCTTGCGCCGCGTGATGCCGGACTCCGCCACGCCCTGCTCGAGTATCCCGACCGTCTCCGCACGCTCCTGGTCGGAGGACTCGTGTGGATGCCGGTACTCCACGATCTCCTGGTCATTCATCAGCTGCCGGGCCCACTGGACGGCGCCCACCCCGAGCAGGGTCAGCGCCAGTCCCAGCGTGACCCCGAAGATGACGTGCTGGAGGTTGGCGTGCAGCCCGGCGAAGTCGATGTAGGTCTCGGGAGGCGTAGCGAAGTAGTTGACGATGAACAAGATCGCCAGGATGGGCACCAGACCGAACATCAGCGCGATCTGCCGAGTGGCCCGGTCCGCGGCCGCCTCGTCGACATCGGTGAGGCGGGGCAGGTGCTCCGGCTCGCCTGGGTCGGGCACCGGGAACCGCTCGTCCAGAGCAACCAGCTCACTCCGCCCGTCGACGTTGCGGCGCTCAAGTTCGGTCATCGCGCCTTGACTCCCTTCGCTGCGATCCAGATCGCGAACAAGACGAGGACGCCGATGCCGGCCACCCACGCCCACAGTCCCTCCGCCACCGGACCCAGGCCGCCGAAGGCGAACCCGCCCTGGTTCGGCTGCTCATGCAGCCGGTCCAGGTAGCCGATGATGGCCCGCTTGTCGTCCGGCGTCAGCACGCCGTCGGAGAAGACCGGCATCTGCTGCGGACCGGTGATCATGGCCTCGTAGAGGTGCAGGCCGCTGACCCCGATCAGCGACGGGGCGTACTTGCCGTTGGGGAGCGCGCCGCCGGCGCCCTCGAAGTTGTGACAGGCCGAGCAGTTGGTCCGGAACAGCTCGCCGCCGCGGGCGAGGTCCTCATCGGACAGCCCGGCTGGGTCATAGGCCGCCGGCTCGGGGATGGCCGGGCCGGGACCGAGGGTGGCCACGTACGCGGCCAGCGCGAGCACCTCGTCCTCGGTGAACTCACTCTGCCTCTGCGGCGCTTGCTGACCTGGGTGGGCCATCGGCATCCGACCGGTGGAGACCTGGAACTCCGTCGCAGCCGCACCCACGCCGACCAGCGGCGGGCCCTGGATGCTGCCGGACACCTGGCCTTCGCCGTTCAAGCCGTGACAGGAGGCGCAGGACACCGCGAACAGTTTCTTGCCCTCCTCGACCTGCTGGCTGGTGCCGGTGTCGGCCGATGACTTGCCGGTGGGCGCCAGCGCCGAGTACAGGCCACCCATGACGAGCAGCGCGAACACCAGGATCAGCGCCTTGGCTGCGGGGTGCCGTCGTCTTGCGGTCAGGAATCGCACGTGGGTCCCTCTCGGTTGTGCGGTAGGCGAGTATTCAGTTGCTGTGAGCCGCCCATGTAGTCATTCCGCTGGGCTCCCTGGCTCGGATGCGGTGATCGATCAGCGAAGTAGATAGATGACGCCGAACAGGGCGATCCACACCACGTCGACGAAGTGCCAGTAGTAGGAGACGACGACCGCGCTGACGGCCTGCTCGTGGGTGAACGTCCGCGCCAGGTACGTGCGGCCGAGCAGCAGCACGAACGCGAATAGACCGCCGGTCACGTGCAACCCGTGGAACCCAGTGGCCAGGAAGAACGCCGACCAGTACACGTCGGTCGACATGGTGGCACCCTCGGAGTAGAGCGCGGCGTACTCGAAGACCTGCCCGCCGATGAAGAAGGCGCCCATCAAGAAGGTGAGGATGTACCACTCGCGCAGGCCCCAGCTCTTGATCGCCAGGACCGAGCCGGTCCGCTTCACCTGAGCGCGCTCGGCGGCGAAGACGCCCATCTGGCAGGTGAAGGAGCTGGCCACCAGCACCGTGGTGTTGACGGCCGCGAACGGGACGTTCAGCATCGCCGTCGAGCTCTGCCAGAGCGACTCGGTGCCGGTCAGTTCGGCCTGGGCGTTGGTCACGTTGCGGATCGTGAAGTACGCCGCGAACAGCGCCGCGAAGAACATCAGCTCCGAGGCGAGCCAGACGATGGTGCCGACGGCGACGTTGTCGGGTCGACCTTCGTGTCCGCGCAGCCGCGACTGCGGAATGCGGTGCAGGGCACCGCGCGGCTTGATCATCGAGCCGCTGATCTCGTGTGTATGCAGAGCCACGGGGACATTATTGCCTGATGATCGGCGAAGGTCACCCCAGGGCACCCCGGCAAATGTGTCGGACCCCCCTTTCCGAGCGCTCCAGCCCGGCGTATCGGCGACGCGAGCCGTTGGCGATACGATCCCTGTGCAGACCGAACCGGCCCTCTGCACACCGGACTGGAGGACATGGACGCGATGACCGATGAGGTCCAGCAGACTCACTCAACCGAGGCGGCGGATGCGCCAGAGAGCGCGGCAGGCACGCCTGAGGGTGCGGAGCCGGAGCTGACCATCCTGCTCTACGCCTCCGATCGCACCGTCAGGGAGAATATCCGTTTCACCATGGGCCGGAAGGTGGCCGCCGATCTCCCGCCGATCCGGGTGTTGGAGGTGGCCACCCAACCTGCGGTGCTCGTCGCCATGGAGCGTGGGGGCATTGATCTGGCCATCCTCGACGGCGAGGCCGTGCCCGGGGGGATGGGGCTGTGCCGTCAGCTCAACGACGAGATCTTTCCCTGCCCCCCGATCATGGTGCTGACCGGACGTCGCGACGACGTCTGGCTAGCCACCTGGTCTCGTGCGGACGCGGTGGTTCCCCATCCCGTCGACCCCATTCGGCTGCCCGACGCTGTGGCGACGCTGCTGCGCAGCCGTACCGACGTGGTGCCGCAGGTGGAGGTCCGGCCTGTCGAACGAGCTGCCGAGCAAAGGCAGCATGTCGAGTAGTCACCGACGTTCGGAGAGCCGCACGTGGGCCTCGGTCCTGGCTCCGCTGGTCGCTGGTCGGGACCAGTCCCGAGACGCCACCGCTTGGGCGATGGAGCGCCTGCTGAGCGGTGAGGCGACCCCGGCCCAGCAGGCGGCCTTCGTAATCGCGCTGCGGTGCAAGGGCGAGACGGTCTCCGAGCTGGCGGGGCTGAGCGACACGATGCTCGATTTCGCCACCCCGATCGAGGTGCCCGGTCCCGCTGTCGACGTCGTCGGGTCCGGCGGGGACCGCGCCAACACCGTCAACATCTCCACCATGGCCGCCCTGGTGGCGGCGGCGGCCGGAGTCCGGGTGGTCAAGCACGGCAACCGAGCCGCCTCGTCGGCGTGTGGGGCCGCCGACGTGCTGGAGGAGCTGGGAGTCATCCTCGATCTGGCCCCCGAGCGGCAGCAGGAGGTGGTCGCCGAGGTGGGAATTGGGTTCCTGTTCGCCCCGCTGTACCACCCCGCGCTGCGGCACGCCGTCTGGCGCCGTGAGCTCGGTATCCCGACCACCTTCAATTTCCTCGGCCCGCTGGCCAATCCCGCCCAGCCCGTGGCCCAGGCGGTCGGTGTCGCCGACGCCCGGATGGCTGAGCTGATGGCCGGCGTCTTCGCCGATCGTGGAAACCGCGGCATGGTCGTGCACGGCGGTGACGGACTCGACGAGCTGACCACCACCACGACCTCGACGGTCTGGGTGTACGCCGACGGTGTGGTGCGGCAACGCGAATTGGACCCCGCGGTGCTGGGTATCCCGCGGTCCGAGATCGCGGACCTGGTCGGTGGGGACGCCTCGACCAACGCCGGGGTCGTACGCGACCTGGTGGATGGCCGGGAGGGATCCGTCCGGGACGTGGTCGTGCTGAACGCCGCGGCGGCGCTGGTCGCGCACGACGGGCCGGTGGCCGACCACCTGGAGGATCAGCTCGCCTCCGGGCTGGATCGAGTCCGGACGGCGATCGACTCCGGCGCGGCCAAGCAGAAACTGGCGACCTGGGTGGAGATGACGCGGCGGGGATGACTTCGAGTTGGGGAGGTCAGGCCGGCAGGCTACTAGCTGGGTTCAGTTGATCCGGAGGGAGGCCAGTGACTTGGCGGCGAGGGTGCGGACCGGTTCGCTCGCGTCGTCGGGGACCGAGTTCAACGCGACCACCACCGATCCGTCGTCCAGACGCACCACCACAGCGGTCACGTCGTCGTAGCGACTGGACAGACCGGCGATCTCGTAGTGCACCCGGGCGGTGACCAAGACCCCGGGGTGACCGTCGACCGCGTGGTCGGACACCTCGACGTCGGCGATCGTGCTCGGGGCCGATCCGTACAGCTTCGTGGCCAGGCCCGCCAGCGTCGCTTCGGCGCCCTCGTCGAGGTCGTCGTCGCCGGCGATCCGTTCGTCGACCGAGGCGAGGCAGGTCATGGCGGTCCAGCCGGGATGCTGGGCGGTGCGGAGATGGATCGGCGCCTCGGCGATGAACACGACGTCCAGCACTCCGGGCACCCGATGGGTGCTTTTGGACACCTCGTAGGGCGGGCCCGGGAGGTCCATCGTGACTCCGGCAATGCTGGCTCGGCGGGCGCGCTCGTCCAACTGCCCGCCCGCCCTCGCCTCGGTCGTATCGGGTCGATCAACGGTACCGGCCTGCGGGTTCGGCCACAGCAACAGCAGCGCTCCGGCGGCGGTGGCCAGCACCAGCGCCACCACCAAGGTCCACGCCACCACCCTGACCATCGCGGACGGCGGCCGTGGGGCGGATGCGGACGTACCCCCGCCGGGTGAGGGTGCGTACGCGTGGTCAGCGGTCTCCTCGGTCCAGGCGGTCCCGTCCCACCACCGGTACCCGGCGTCCTCGGCAGGGTCGGGATACCAACCCGGTCGCGGCGTCGTGGTCATCCCGCCAGGTTAGTAGCCCGTCGCCCCTGGTCTCTGGGCTTTGGCGACGCCCAAGCACGCACCTGGACGCCGCCAAACCCGAAGGAAGAGAGGCACAGGCTACGGCGCCGTTCTCGGGCTCTCCGAGAACGTCTGCATAGGCTCAGTCGATGATCTCCCGAGAGCTCGCCCGCGAGCTGGCGCCGCACCTGACCTGGCGGCCGCAGAACGGCGACCAGTTCTTCATCCCGCGGCCAGAGATCAGCGAGCAGGTGTTCACCGTCAGCGACATGGTGGTGGAGGTGATCAGCCGCGGTGGCGACACCCGGTTCCACTTCAACGGGACGGTGGAGTGGGCGCTGGACTCGGTGGAGGTCGCAGAGGTGGTCTGGCTGCCGCGGGAAGAGCAGTTGCGGAGCAGGCTCGGTTCACACTTCCTGTCGATGGACGCGGACCCCGGCGGCTTCGTCGTAGCGCTCAGCGGACCTGGTCGGGCCCATCACACCGCTCCCGCCGCCGACGCCTCGGACGCGTACGCCCATGCCCTGCTCTACGTCGTCAGCCACGAGGCGATCGCGGCCAGATAGGCCCCGGCCAGGATCGACGGGGCGTACGCGAACGATCCCGAGCGACGGGTAAGCAGCCGGCCCGTTCCGACCGCGGCCCCGACGAGACTGCCCAGCACCAGCGCCCAGGCCAGCAGGGTCCAGGACACCGTGGCGGTGGCGGCACCCACCAACGGGGCGAACCGGACGTCGCCGAACCCGAAGCCGCCGCGGGTGGCCAACCACACCAGCCCGAACACCGCAGCCGCGGCCACGAATCCGCCCACGCTGCGGGCCAGCTGAGCCCAGCCACCGAATGTCGCCGCGACGACGGCCGCGACCCCGGTCGCCGCCCAGGCCAGCCGAGTCAGCGGCAACGGGAGCCAGGTGGTCCGGGCGTCGATCGCGGCGAGCAGCACCGCGAAGGTGCCCAGCACGAACCAGAGCGGCAGCACCGCCAGAGGAAGCAGCACAGTGCCGAGGGTGACCGCCAGCCCGCTGACGGTTCCGACGGATCCCCGAAAACGTGCGGTGGCCAAGTCGGCGTAGGCGATTTTGCCCTCCGCTGGCTCGGGAGGCTCGGGCAGCCACCGGAGGGTCGGGCCAGTGAGCGTTCCGGTCAGCAGCCCGAGGGCGGCACCGGCAGCGACGCCGACGATCAACGTGGACACGAGGTCCTCCACGTCAGGCGGCCGCGAGCTGGTCCGGGTTGCTGCGATCCCATCGCTCGTACGCGGCGGCGACCTTCAACCTGAGCAGCTGGGAGCAGGAGGACGAGCCGCGACCGAGCGCCGGCTCGAGCTCGCGGATCGAGACGGCCAGTTCGTCGGCCAGTGCGGCCAGCGTCCAGCCGGCGGCGACCATCTCGCGCAGCCGCTGACGGGTGGGATGCACCGGGACGAGCCGGACGCGGACGGCGCGTGCTTCGGCGGTGGTGATCCGAAGCAGGCGTCGGGCGGTGTCGATCGGCACCCGGCGAACGGGTCGGCCCCACCGACCGTGCGCCAGGTGGCGCACCGCCGGCGTGGACAGACCGGACATCCGGGCGATCACGGCCTCGGTCAATCCGGCGGCCAGCAGGTGGACCAGGTGGGCGCGGAACGGAACAGCGTCTATCCACATCGCCTCCTGATCAGGTTGGTAGGAAAACAGAATCGGCTGCAGCGCGCGGCTCACCGCTACTCCTTCGAGTTGGGTCCTGGTGTTCCAGAAAGCCAATTCGTCGGGCTCGCTGTGACGGCTGCAGCCGATTCACTTGATCCGGAGTGTCGTCGATTGTCGAGGTGGTGTTGTCCCGGCCGACGACGGTATCCCTCGGCGCTACTCCTTGTTGGTGCCGGAGTCCCAGTCCTCTCCCTCGGCCTTGTCGACCTCGGGGTTGCCGGACGCGGATGCCGCACCGCCCTCGGACTCGGGATCTCGGTCCAGACTCCCGTCCTCGTCGGCCGCTTCATCGAGGGCGCCCTCGGCGGACGCGTCGACGGCCTGTTCGTGCTCGGACTGAGCACCGGGATCGACGCCCTCGTCGGTCGCCGCGTCGTCGGCGAGGGCCTGCTCCTCAGCGGCGACGGCGACCGCGTCGTCGGAGGCTTCGGGGCTGATGTCCTCCCCACTTTCGGAGCCGAGTTCGACGTCAGTCTCGCTGGCCGTCGGTGCGCTAGCGCTGGCTGGTGCGGCCGTCGAGTCGGTGGCTGCGGACCACGTGCCAGCCGGGGATGTCGCCGGGCCGGCCGGTTTCGGCACGTAGGGCGCGGTCGGGCGCGCCGCCTGCCAATCGGCGTCCGAACTGCCGAGCAGCTTGCGGGCCACGACGAAGGCAGCACCGCCCACGGCGACCACGATGGCCAGCCGCTTCAACCAACGCCGCTTGGGCTTGCGTACCTCGACCTCGCCCTTTACCGCGGCGAGCGCGGACGCCCCTCGATCCGCCGCCTCGACCGCCACCGGGGTCGAGGCCGCCGCGGCGAGAGCGCTGACGATCTTGGGCAGGACGTCGTCGTGCATCCGCGCCTTGGCGGCCTCAGCGGCTGGCGGCACCCTGTCGAGCGCGTCCTCCAGCACCGGTCCGAGCTTCTCGACCGCGTCGTGGGCGACCTGTGCGCCGCGCTTCTTGGCGGTCCTGGCGTAGGGCCCGACGGCGTCGCCGATCTGGTGCGCGTAGGGGCCGACCTTGTCAGCGACCACGTCAGCCGCCTGATGAGCGTACGGGGAGACGGTGTCGACCGCCTGCTGGGCGTACGGTGTGACGCGCTCCTTGGCCTGCTGTGCGTACGGGCCCACGGTGTCGGCCGCCTGATGGGCCAGCGGCCCTACCCTCTCCGCCGCCGAACTGATCTTGTCGGCCGCCAGATGAGCGAAGTCCTGCGTCGCCGGCAGAACATCCTCGGTCACCGCCTCGACTGGGTCGCTCTTCTTCCCCATGACATGTCCTCCATCGTCGACTTCGGCCGTCACCGTCGGGTCGCCGGGACTGCCGTTCGACCACCGTACCGCCCGAGGACCGCTCTGTTCCCGCCCGGTCACTTTGCTCGGGCGTGACAAGATGGCCCCCGATCCGTCGACCGCCGACGGAACAGACGAGCGAGGTGTGAACACCGGTGCCCACGACGGCGACACTGAAGACCAACCATGGCGACATCACGATCAACCTGCTGCCCGATCACGCCCCGAAGACGGTCGCGAACTTCGTCGGGCTGGCGTCTGGGACCAAGGAGTACGCCGACCCCGAGTCAGGAGCGGCCACCACCGGCAAGTTCTATGACGGTCTCACCTTCCACCGCATCATCCCGGGCTTCATGATCCAAGGAGGTTGCCCGCTGGGGACTGGCACCGGTGGCCCCGGCTACGCCTTCGCCGACGAGTTCCACCCCGACCTGACGTTCGACAAGCCGTACCTGCTGGCCATGGCCAATGCCGGTCCGGGCACCAACGGCTCCCAGTTCTTCGTCACGGTTGGACCAGCCCCCCACCTGAACCGACGACACACGATCTTCGGCGAGGTCGCCGACCAGCCCAGTCGCGACGTGGTGGACGAGATCGCTGCTGTCCCGACCGGTCGAATGGATCGGCCGGCCAAGCCTGTGGTGATCGAGACCGTCGACATCGTCGAGTGAGCGAACCACCGCAGAGCGGTCCCAGCTTCACCGCTCCGGGTTTCGCCGGCTGCTATCGGCATCCGGAACGGATGACCGGCATCACCTGTCAGCGGTGCCGGCGACCGATCTGCGGTGAGTGCATGACCGAGGCGTCAGTCGGCTTCCAGTGCCCACGCTGCGTGGGCGTCGGCAAGGCCAGCGTTCGCCAGGTAAGAACTCGTTTCGGCGCCGCCGTTCGACCGGGCGGCGCGCTGGCGACCAAAGTCGTGATGGGCACCCTGGTGGCCGTCTGGGTGTTGGACTTGTTGACCCGCGGCCTGGCCACCGGCCTGCTGGCGATGAGCAACGGTTACGTCGAGAACGGACAGTTCTGGCGGCTGCTGACCACCTCGGTCGTCTCCGGTCGGCTACTCGGCGTGCTGATGAACCTGCTGGTTTTGTGGCTGGTGGGCCGCGCGCTGGAGTCCGAGCTGGGAAGTTGGCGGTTCGCGCTGCTCTTCGGAGCCTCCGGCTTCGGCGGCGCGACGCTGTTCTTCCTCGTGGCGCCGAGCACCTCGTGGTCGGTGGGGGCGGCCTCGGCGATCGTCGGGCTACTCGCCGCCAACACGATCGGCAAGGCGAAGACCGGCGAGGACGTCCGACCCGACATCGGACTGCTGGTTCTGTTGGTGCTGTACTCGGTGCTGGTCGGGTTCGCCAGCTTCGGCTGGGTCAGCCTGATCGGTGGCATCATTGTCGGCGGTGTTTCCGGTGCGATCTTGGCGTACGCGCCGCGGCAGAACCGGATGCTCATCCAGGCCGTCGCGGCCTTGGCTGTGATCTCGGTCTGCTTGGGTCTGGTCGTGGCGAAGATCGCCATCGGCTGAACTGTCCGTCTCGCCCGCGCTCGTCTGGACGCGTCCGCGGCAATGGCCCAGGTTGCCGGTCAGGTCCGGCTGACGCTCGGAACCGGAACCGGCTCGTAGGAGGGGTCCTTAACGACCGACGCCAGCACCACCAGCGACAGCACGAAGGCGACGCCCAGAACGGCCATCAGCACGAGCCACCGATTCGGCGACCGGGTCCCCGAACTCACTCGTCGCCGAGCGAGAACGCAGCCTCGAGGTCGTGACTGGAGTAGGCCCGGAACGCGATGTGGGTCTCGGTGGCCTGGATCCCGACCACCTTGTTCAGCCGGTCCGCGACCACCTCAGCCACTTGCTCATGCGTGACCACCCGAACCAGCACGATCAAATCGATGGTGCCGGTCACCGAGTACACCTCGCTGACCCCCGGCAGGGCGGCGATCTCCTCCGCGATCTCGGGGATCCTGGCCACGTCGGCCTTGACGAAGACGATCGCGGTCACCATGGCGGCAGGCTACTAGGCACTTAGGTGGCTGGTCACGCACCCAACCACGTCACCACGGTGCTCAAGAACTGACGTCCAGCTCCGACACCAGACCGGTGTGGTCGAGCGTGGCGTGCAGCGGCCACGACCACTCCCCGGTCAGCTCCATCAGCCGTGAGCCGGGCTGCTCCAACCAGGCCGCGATTCGCTCGGTCTCCTCGATGCCGCCGGCCGGCAGCGGTCCGATCGGGGGCAACACCGTCTCCGCGGTCGCCTTGACCGCGCGGGCGATCGCCTGGGGAACCTCGCCCAGGCGGGCCCGGCCGGCGGCCGCAAGCCGTCCGTAGCGGATCACGTGGATCTCCCAGCCGTCGTCGCCGCGTCGAGCCGCGACGATCTCGGGGCAGCTCGCCAGGCTGCGTACGCGGTGGAATCTCAGGCCGGTACGGATCAGGGTGTCCAGGCGACCGCGGACGGTGGCTGCCTCCTCGTACCGCTGCTCAGCCACCAGCCGTCGAAGCCGCTGCCGGAGTCCGTGGACGGCAGGCCGAACGTCGTCGCCAAGGGCCGAGCGCACCTGCTGGACGATGTCGGCGTAACCGGCCACCGAGATAGCTCCTGAGCAGGGTGCGGCGCACCGGCCCATGTCGGCCAAGGCGCAGGCCGGCGATGGGCGCTTGGCGCTCAACCGCTGCGTGCACTGGCGAATCGGGAAACCGTCGTAGATGGCGAACAGCACTTCCTCGGCGGCCTGCCGTCGGCGGAACGGTCCGAAGTAGGCGGCTGCGTCGTCTCGAACGGAGCGAACCACGCTCAGCCGCGGGAACGTCTCCTCGGTGATCTTGATCCACAGCTGCCGATCCGGGAACTTCGATCGCCGGTTGTAGCGCGGGGCGTGGCTCGCGATCAGTCGCAGCTCGACCACCTCCGCCTGGAGGGCCGTGGCGCAGGGCACCGCCTCGACCCCGGTGGCGACGCGCACCATCTCCTCCATCCGTGGTCGCTTCTCCGCTGCGGTGAAGTAGGTGCGCACTCGTCTCCGGATGTTGCGGGATGTCCCCACGTAGAGGACCTCGCGGTGCTCGTGGTGCTCGGCGACGAACAGGTAGACGCCCGGCCGCTCAGGCAGGTCCGTGGCCCAGGTCCGCTTCGCTCTTCGTTGCGGCGAGACCCGGCGGGTGAACTCCTGCAAGTCCTCGATGGTGTTGACGCCCAGATTGCCGACCCGCTCGATCAGGCCGTGGAGCACGTCGACGGTGGCCTCGGCGTCGGTGAGTGCTCGGTGATTGGGCGTGGTGGTGGCGCGGAAGTGTTGAGCCAGGGTGGCCAACCGGCAGTTCCGCACCTCGTCGCGAAGCAGGATCGCCCGGGCCAGCGCGGCGGTGTCGAGCACGGGCCATCTCGGGTACGGGTATTCGGTCGCCTCGCAGCCACGGCGCAAGAAGCCGGTGTCGAACGGCGCGTTGTGCGCGACCAGCACGGTGTTCTCGGCGAAGACGAGGAACGAGGGCAGCACCTGCCGCAGGGGTGGAGCCTCGGCCACCATCGTGTTGGTGATTCCGGTCAGCACCGCGATCAGCGGCGGGATCGTCGCGGCAGGATTCACCAGAGTCTGGAACCGGCCGAGGACCTCGCCGCCCCGCACCTTGACCGCACCGATCTCGGTGATCGCGTCGGTCTCCGAGCTACCGGTGGTCTCCAAGTCGACGACGCAGAAGGTCACCTCAGACAGGTGAGTACCCAGGTCCTCGAACGAGTCCTGGAAGCCGACCCCGGCCGTGCCCGGAACTCTCGTCGCCGTCATGGTCGGGAACCTAAACCTCCCCCCTGACAGTGCTGTCCGGCGACGGCTGGCCGGCGACGGCTGTCGAGATGTCCACAACTTTCGGGTTTGCTCGACAGAAGTTGGGGGAGCGGTCAGGTCTCACCAACCTCGGCCAGCAGTTCCCCGTGCAGCACCGCGAACCACGCCTCGGGCTGATCGCCCCACCACCGCCAGCCGGCGGACAGTTCGGCGAGTTCGGCCGAGGTGGTCAGGCCGGCGTCCAGCGCCTGGTCGGCGAAGGCGGAGCTGACGATTCGCTCCGACCAGGTCTGGGACCACCAACTCACGTCGGCCGAGTCGGCGAAACACCAGGTCGACGCGGTGCAGGTGAGGTTCTCGAACCCGGCGCACTGAGCCCAGTGCCGGATCCGACGCCCCGCGTCGGGCTCGCCGCCGGCCGCACGTGCGACCTGGTGGTACAGCTCCAGCCAGCGGTCCAGCCGCCGATCGGCGGGAAACCAGGTCATGGCCGCATAGTCGGCGTTCCGGGCCGCGACGATCCCATCAGGCCTGGTGACGCGGCGCATCTCGACCAGAGCCGCGACCGGATCGCGGAGGTGCTGGAGCACCTGATGGGCGTGTACCACGTCGAAACTTGCGTCGGGAAAGGCGAGCGCGTACACGTTCCCGACCTCGACGCTGATCTGCACCCCCTGCTCGACGGCGAGGGCCCGAGTCGCGGCGACGGCCGGCTCCGCACTGTCGATGCCGGTCACCCAGCCGCCGGGCAGGCGACGGGCCAGGTCGACGGTAATAGTTCCCGGCCCGGTGCCGACGTCGAGCAGCCGGTGATCGGGGCGGAGACGCTCGAGCAAGTAGGCAGCCGAGTTGTCCGCCGTACGCCACCGATGCGAGCGCAGCACCGAGTCGTGGTGCCCGTGCGCATAGCGATCGGGATTCTTGGGGCGATCGGGATTCTTGGGGCGATCGAGATTTTGGGGGCGATCGGGCTGCGTGGGCTGTCCAGGATCCGACGACGTCTGGGTCATGCCCCCAGTGTGGTCCGGCTTCCGAAGGATATGCTCCGGGTTCCGCGATCAGCCGTCAGAGGAGGAGGTGTCGCGTGCCCGACGAGCAGGTGCGTGCCCTGGTGATCGAGGACGATCCCGACGCCGCCGAGTTCGCCCGGATCGCGCTGCGGCGGTTTGCTCGAATGAGTGTCGACGTCGCTGCCGATGCTCAGCAGGCGCTTGCGGCCTTGGCGGGGCCGGCGTACGACGTGGTGGTGAGCGACATCGAACTGCCGGGTCGCTCCGGCCTGGACATCCTGCCGCGGGTGCGCGAGCTGCAACCCGGCGTACCGGTCATGATCGTCACCGCGCATGGCAGCCTGACCAATGCGGTGGAGGCGCTGCGTCGTGAGGCCGACGACTTCTTCGTCAAGCCGGTCACCCTGGAGAGACTGGCCGAGCGGGCCGGCGAGCTCGCCGAGCAGGGTCGAGAGCGGAGGGCCGAGGCCGCGCCGACGGTGGTGTTGGCGGTCGGCGCGCATCCTGATGACGTGGAGATCGGCGTCGGCGGCACCCTCGCCGCGCACGCTGGCGCCGGCGACAGCTTGGTCATCCTCACCCTGTCCGGCGGCTCGGTCGGCGGCGCGGCCGACGTCCGGCAGCAGGAGGCCGAGGCGGCAGCGGCCGTCGTCTGCGCCCGGCTGATCCACCTAGATTTTGCCGACACCCGTATCGACCCGGCCGGTGGGGTGATCACCGCCGTCGAGCAGGTCATCACCGAGGTCAAGCCCGATCGGATCTACACCCACAGTGCCCACGACCGACACCAGGACCACCGGGCGGTGCACGAGGCGGTCCAGATCGCTGCCCGCCGGGTACCGGGGCTGTGGTGCTTCCAGAGCCCTTCCTGCACCGTCGAGTTCCGGCCCAACCGGTTCGTCGACATCACCGGTTTCCTCGACACCAAGCTGGCGATGCTCGCCGCGTACGTCTCTCAGGCGCACCGCGACTACATGCAGCCCGACCTGATCCGCGCCACCGCCCGCTACTGGTCGCGGTTCGGTCCGGGCACCGTCGTCGAGCCGCTGGAGACGGTGCGGGCCGCCGAGAGTGTCGGCCGGCGGGTGCCGGTTGCCGGGATGCGGCCGCTGGGCGAACCCGGCAGCGAACTCACTGCGGCGCCGTGATCCCGGCTGCTGAGCGGCGACCGGCGCACGGGACTCTGTCCCGGCTGCTGGCTCGCCTCGAACCCGAGTACGTGGGACTCCGCGAGCTGCCGTTCACCGTGCTTTACCTCGTGGTGATCGTGCTGCTCGTGACCACCCCGGAGGCGCCGCACCACAGCCGGATCGCGGTGACCGTGGTGCCGGTCGTCGCGATCCAGGTCGTGGCCTCACTGGGGCGTTGGGGCCGCTGGCCCAGGCCGTTGCAGTACCTGCCGCCGATCGCCCAGATGATCTGCCTGGTCGGTCTCGACTGGGCCTCGGGGAGCTTCCCGAGCTACTTCACGGTGCTGCTGTTCCTGCCTGTGGTGAGCCTGGCCCTGCAACCGGACAGCATCGGGGTCGCCGTCGGCACCGCGGGAACCGCTGTCATGACGCTCGGCGCGGTATGGGTGCAGCCCGGGCCGGTCGCGGAGGACCAAGTCGGTCTGCATCAGGCCCTCGTGGTCACCTGCTGCGCGCTGCTGGTGGGACTCGGGGTGTACGCGGTCACCCAGCGGCTCCGAGAGCGGACCGAGGACCAGTTTGCCCTCAGGCCGAGCAGCAGGCGACGCTGCGGACGCTGGCCGAGCAGCACGCCCGACTGAGGGACCTGACCGAGAGCCTGGAGGACTCCCGCGAACTGTGGATCAGCATCCTGGAAGCCGCCACCGAGGTCGCGGTGATCGCCGTCGACGCCAGTGGACGTGTCTTGCTGGCCAGTCCGGGCGCCCATCGGATGCTGAGGTGCCCGTCCCAGTGGCTGCAGGACTCGTGGATGATCGACCTGTTCGACCCCGTCGAGCTGCGCGAGGCCGCGCGAGCCAGCGGCTTGGACGACTCGCCGGCCTCGCTGCTTGAGGTGCTCGTCGGGGCCGCGCAGCAGGACGAGCCAGAACGCCGAGAGTGGACTCTCCGGTGTGCCGATGGAGACAGCGTCCCGGTGGATCTGGTCGTCACCCGGCGACGGCTCGTCGAACCAGGGCCCGACGGCTATCTATTTGTCGCCAACGATCTGACCGAGCGGCGGGAGAGCGAGCGACTGCAGGACGAGTTCGTCGGGCTCGTCAGCCACGAGCTGCGCACACCCCTGTCTTCCATCCTCGGCTACCTGGATCTGCTGCGGGTCGACGCGGGCCTCCTACCCGCCGAGGACTTGGGCTATCTCGGCGTGATCGAGCGCAACGCCCATCGGCTGCTCCGGCTGGTCGACGACCTGCTGCTCAGCGTGCAGGTCGTCGCCGAAACCTTCACCCTCACCCCTGAGCCGAGCGACGCGACCGAGATCGTGCGCCGGTCGCTGGAGGCGCTGGGACCGGCCGCTATCGCGAAGGGCGTCGACCAGACCCTTTCAGCGGCCGGGCCGGTCCCTTTGGTCACCGACCCGCACCGCTACGCGCAGGTCGTGGAGAACATGCTCGTTAACTCGATCAAGTTCACCCCGCCCGGCGGGACCGTGGTCGTCACCGTCACCGCCCTCACCGACGGCAGGTCGGGGGCGCGGCTGGTGGTCAGCGACAGTGGCCCCGGCATGACGGCCGAGGAAATCGACCGGGCCACCGCCCGGTTCTTTCGCAGTGAGGACGCCCGCCGGCAACGGGTCCGCGGCTTGGGACTGGGTCTGGCCATCGTCGACGCGGTCGTGCAGGCCCACGCCGGGACGATGAGCATCAGCAGTGAGCCCGGCGCCGGGACGACGATCACGGTCGACCTGCCCGACCTCACCCCGACCACGCCCGAGTGAGGGCTGTCCACAGGTCGGGTGTCATCAGCGAGTACGGCGTGACGTTCACAGCGGTGATGCCGTTGGTCTCGGCGGCCTCGACGGTGCCGGTCAACTCCTTGGGGGTGAGCCGGTCCGGCGGGTCGGCCGAGATGTCGCCCTGCCACAGTCCGACCGAGACGATGAACCGTGACATGTCGAATCCCGCCGTGCGCAGGTCCGCGGTGAGCGGCTCCACGTCGGCGGGCGTGCGGCCGGACCGGCCGATGTAGACCCACAGCTGCAACACGATGCGCTGCCGGAGCAGAATCGTGTAGTCGTGCCCACTGAGGGGTCGGGTGGCGCCCGGGTCGGACCAGTTCACCCGGACGTCGAGCGCCAGGCTGATATCGCGCCCAGCTCCGTCGCGAGTCAGGTCGAGAGCCGCCCGTATCCGTCCCAGCAGCCCGGCGAGTACGTCCGACCGCCAGGTGCCGATCTCGGCCGCGTCGGTGTCGATAGCTCCGGCGTCGGTCCGCGGCCAGTCGGACGACCCGGTCATCTGCTCGAACAGCGCCAGGTCGTCCTCGCCGAAGGTGTCGTTGTCGAGGAACAGCTCGGTGAGCTGGATCTGGTTGGGGTCATACCGCTCGCCGAGCGCGGCCACATACGAGATCAGCCGTTCTCCGACCTCACCCTCGGCCAGTTGCGCCGCCGATGCGGTATAGGTGGACCGGCGCCCGTCAGTGTCGACTCCGGCGATCGATGGGTCGGACTTGATCCACTCGGGCACATAGGCGTCGACGATCAAGTTGATCTGACGCGTACCGCCGTTCGGAGCAGAGTTCAGGTGCCGGGCTGCGACGGCCAGGTGATCGCTGCCGGGCTGGGCCGCGACCTCCGGGTGGTCCGGCCAGTCGAACGCGGTGAACTCCACCCGGCCGGCGTTCAGGTCGACCGTGGTCGCGTTGACCTGATCCAGCCGAGCGGCCACAGCGTCCCAGTCGGTCGCCGGATCGGTGACGATGCCGAAGTCGATGCTCAGCGCGTGGCTGGGTACCGGTGGCGGTGTGGGCCGCAACGGGGGGACCTGGTCGACGAGCGGCTCGCCCAGGTTCCGTACGGTCAGCGGCAACGCCACCGCGAGCACGCCGGCGACGATCAGCAGCGCCATCACGAACCAGGCGATGGGCCGTCGTCGACCAGGCCCTCGACCGAGACCGTTCCGGTCCGGTGCAACTTGTTCCATCGGTTCTCCGCTCCGCTGAGCTCCAGCCACACAGCGCGGATCATCACCAGGGTCATCACCCCTGAATAGACCGGCCAGATCGGCAGTGTCCAGACATACATTAGGTCGCGCGGCGTTCGGTCCAGCGCCACGGAAAGCAGCAGCAGGGCGACCGACAGCGGTAGCCCGACGAACAGCAGCACCGCCCAGGCGTCAATCGGCAGCGACGTCTGTTGACCGGCCAGCGCGAAGCCGACCAGCAGCAGAAGGCCCAGCACCTGCAGAAACGGGACCACGATCTGGGTGAGCGTGTTGAACACCAGGAAGGCGCCGAACATCCCGTGCCGTGGATTGCCGACCATGCGCCAGTGCAGCCGGGTGACCTGGAGCAGCCCGCGGGCCCAGCGCACCCGTTGTCGCCACAATGCCCGCGGGGTGGACGGTGACTCCGCGTACAGCAGGGCGTGCGGTGCGAAGGTGATCCGGCGACCCAGGGCGTAGACCCGCCAGGTCAGCTCCAGGTCCTCCCCGACTGTGTCCTCACGGAGTGGTCCGGTCCCATCCAGCACCTCGCGGCGGTAGGCGCCGACGTTGCCCGAGACCACCGGTACACAGTGCAGCTCGCTCATCGCCCGCCGCATCAGCCCGGTGCCGAGGTGGCTGATCAGGGCCAGGAACTTCGTCTGCAGCCGATCCAAGTTCACCGGTCGGTCGTTGCCGCAGACCGCACCCACGCCGTCGTCGGTGAAGCCGCGCAGCATCCGGATGATGGTGTGCGGCCCGAACAAGCCGTCGGCGTCGACCAGCATGATCACCGAACCTCGCGCGCGCGCGATGCCGGTGTTGAGCGCGGCGCCTTTGCCGGCGTTGGGCTGGGTCAGCGCGGTGATCCGGGCCGAGTCGGCGGCCACGCCCTGCATCCGTGCGTACGTGTCGTCGCTGGAGCCGTCGTCGACCGCGATCACCTCGTAGCGGTCGTAGGCGCTGCGCAGGATCGAGCGGAGGCAGTGCTCGATCACCACCTCCTCGTTGTAGGCCGGCACCACGACGGTCACGAACGGGTGCTCGTCGAAGATCGTGTCGGCGGTGACCAGAGCCCCTTCGACACGTTGGCCGCGGTGGCGTATCTCGAAGGCGACCGAGAACGGCACGAAGGCCAGTCTGATCAATCCGGCGACGACTGCGGTCAGTGCCACCAGCAGGGCCAAGACCTGCAGAACGGCGATCACAGCTGGAGGTGGTCGTGCAACACACCGTCCAGCAGTTCGGGTGCGAGGGCCGAGAGGGCTCCGAACCGGCCGTTCACCTCCAGCACCAAGGGTTGGCCTTCGGCGTCGAGCCGGATGTCCATGTCGACCGGGCCGTCCAGACCGAGCGCCTCGACTGTGGCGATCGCGAGCCGCTCGATCTCCGGTCGGGAGCCGTCGGGCACCCGGACCGCTGCCGCGGCATTGCCGACCCGGCCCTGTTTGAGCACCGTCTTCTCCAACACGTAGGAGCGGGCGTGGCGGGTGCGAGGCGAGCGGTAGGTCTGCGGCGCGTACTCGACGCCGCCGGCGAAGCCCTGCACGATCTGCGAGGCATCGACGCCGGTCCAGTCGAGGTCGGCCGGGGTTTCCACCAGCACGACGCCGCGCCCGCCGCGGGAGACCCGGGGTTTGACCACCACCGGACCGCCGGCCCAGGCCAGCGCCTCGGCGGTGTGATGGAAATCGGAGGCGGCACAGTGTTGGGGTACCGGCACCCCGGCCTTGGCGAGAGTCCACATGGTCAACAACTTGTCGGCCGCGATCGCCGAGGGCACCGCCGCGGCGGTCAGGACCACGGCGGGTTCTTCGCCGGAGCGCGCGACGCGGCCGAGTAGCCCGGCGAGAGTCGCGATCTGGGGCAGTTCGTCCTGCACCGAGGGGATGATCAGGTCCGGGGCTAGCTCCTCGACTGCCGCGCGCATGGTGGGGGCGTAGGCGGGGTTCGCGGCCGGAGCGACGGCGATCACCTCGTCGAATCCCTCCACCACGAGCGGCGTGAGGTCAACACCGACGACTCGGAGGTCGAGGCCGCCCGCGACGCCGGCGGCGAAAAGACGGCCCAGGGTTCGGCCGGCCGGGCCGCCGGCACCGGTGATGAGAATTGTACTGGTCACAGACATAGTGTGGACCCTGGCTCGGTTGGACGCCTGCATGCTGCCGCAGTCCGGGTCAGCTGCCGCCGGTTTGGCCGCCGCCAGCGGGGCCGGGTGTCCGCCAGACGCGGAGATTGATGTGTGGTGCAGCGTGCAGGAAGTCGCGGTCGGTGGTGAGCAGCGGGTGGTCGTAGCGGATGGCGAGCTGGGCGATGAGTGCGTCGATGGTCCCGATTTGCACACCGGCTCTGCGACAGGTATTGCGGAGCTCGGCGGCGGCGATGTGGTCATTCCGGTCGGGGCTTACCAGGGGGAGGTGGCCGAATCGTGCGACGACCTGGGTGCGGGCTCGGTCGGGAATGAACCCTTGCAGCAGTTCTTGGAGGATCAGGCCGGTCGTGACGATGAGGTCGTCACCGGCAAGGGCGCGGAGCAGTTCGTCGACTTCGGGGGATTCACGCGGTTGGTCGCGGCGGAGGGCGAGTGACCAGACACTGGTGTCAACCAGGAGACTCATCGCCGCGAGCGCTCGGCCTTGTAGTCGAAGGAATCGTCCCACTCGAGCGATCCGACCAGGTCGAGGATCTTTGCCTGCTCGCGGCGGGCGATGAACTCTTCGAGGGCAAGAGTGACGGCAGCCTTCTTGGTCTTCTTCCCGCTGACGCGTAAGGCGTGGTCGAGGAGCTCTGGGTCGATCGCGAGATTGGTTGCCACGTGTATCACCCTACACAGAAGATTACACAGCGGTGTGTGACTAAAAGTCGCGAACTCCTCGACTGCCGCGCGGGTGCTGCCAACGACTGTGCTGGCGGTTGTTGGGGACGGGGCGACGGCATTGTCAGAGGCATCGTCCACAGTGCTGCTCACGACCTGATCCGTGGTGGATCTGGCGGATCCAGGAGGTTGTGGTGGACACGGTGCACGTGGATTGCGATACCTGCGCTGTTCGGGGGCCGGCGTGTTCGGATTGCGTCGTCGCGGTGCTGTTGGGGGCCCCGCCGCAGGGAATCGCCCTCGACCTGGAAGATCGGCAGGCGCTCGCCGCGCTCGCCGACGCGGGACTGGTGCCTCCCCTGAGACTGGTGCCGGGCGCGCGCCGGGTTGAGTCCGTGCCGGGCCGGTTGGAAGGGACCGAGTCCGGTTGATCACGATCCGACAAGTTTTCGGCAACGATTTTGGCAGTGACCATTTCGTGACCTAACCTGTTTCGGTGACCTCATGCTCCTCCGAGGCCGTCCAAAACCGGGGACGTCTGCGCAGACTCGTACGCAACGGTGCCCTCGGTCTGTCGGCGCTGGCTCTGACCGGGACGCTGTTGTCGGTCCCGTCGGGGGCGCAGGCCGATCCGCCGCTGACCGTCGAAGAGGCCAAAGCGCAGGTCGCGCAGCTCGAGACCGAGGCGGCGGCGATCGACCAGGAGTTCGTCGGTGTCAAGCAGAAGCTGACGCAGAGCAAGACGCAGCTCAAGCGGAAGCGGACCGACGTCAAGACCCAGACCAAAAAAGTCGAGCGACTCCGGCTCCAGGCGGGTCAAGTCGCGCTGGCTCAGTTTCAGAACCGCCAGCTCGACGCAGCCGCCAAACTGTTGCTCAGCGAGGACAGCGACGACTTCTTGAGCCAGATCTCCACCGTGGAGAAGGTCAGTCAGAACCAGAACTCTTCGCTCCAGGACTATCAGGAGGAGCAGGCGAATCTCGCCGATCTGGAGCGGGCGACCGAGACCGACACCGCGCAGCTCAAGAAAGAGCGAGCCGAGCTGAACAAGCTCCGTACGACCTCCGAAGACAAGATCGCCGAGTCGAAGACCGTGCTGGCCAAG
Source organism: Microlunatus sp. (assembly GCA_030452945.1). Taxonomy (GTDB): domain Bacteria; phylum Actinomycetota; class Actinomycetes; order Propionibacteriales; family Propionibacteriaceae; genus Microlunatus. Next base: position 23,175 of record JAKDLH010000003.1, read on the forward strand.
CTCACCGAGGAGGAGCGGCAGCGCATTGCCGCCGAGGAGAAGAAGGCCCGCGAAGAGGCCCGGGCGGCGGCGGAGAGAGCCAAGACCGCGACGCAATCGAGGTCCCAGTCGAACTCCAAGTCTCGGTCCAACTCGAAGTCTCAGTCGAACTCCACGTCCAACTCCACCTCCGGTTCGACCTCGTCCGGGTCGGGCAAAGGGTCCACGGCGTTGGCTTTCGCCAAGTCTCAACTCGGCAAGCCATACCAGTTTGCCTCGGCGGGCCCCAACTCCTATGACTGCTCCGGACTGACGTACGCGGCTTGGAAGACCCAAGGCGTGTCGCTGCCGCGAACCTCGCAGACCCAGTACGGGGCCGGGCGCTCGGTGTCGAAGTCTGAACTCCAGCCCGGGGACCTTGTCTTCTACTACGGCGGCATCTCTCACGTCGGTCTCTACGCAGGCAACGGGCAGATCATCCACTCACCCCGCCCGGGCAAATCGGTGGAGTACGCCTCGCTCGACTCAATGCCGTTCGCTGGCGCTCGCCGACCTGGCTGAGTCCCCGCGCACTGATCGACCCTGCGCCGACGACCTACGAGCACCGATATGGCGCTGATCCACAAGGCACCGGCCAACGCTGGATTGAGCACGACAAGGACCCCGTCCCCGGTTAGGGCCGCGGGTCTGCTGCTCGGTCTCACCCTGCTGGCGACCGTCCCGCTCAGTGCGTGCTCCGCCACTGGGGAGGCCGACCCGCTGCCCACATCGACACTCTCGGCGGCCTCGACCCCATCGGTCGACGCGCATCACACCCCAGCACAACAGCCCCAAGCCCAACGGACCCGAGCACGACAGGCACAAGCGACGCTGACCGCTTTCGTCGACGCGGCCCGGCGCGGCGATGCCGCGGTCACCACGTCCTTGGTGTCGGGTCGAGACCCGACCTTCGCCACCCGCACCAGAGTGTGGGCTGACAACCTGCAAGGCATCGACTGGGCTGCCATGACCTGGACCGTGCGGGCACAGCAAGCGCCCCTGTCTGCCGAACGGCGCTCGGCGCTCGGCGCCGATGCCTGGGTGCAGGAGGTGTCGGTCACCTGGTCGCTGCCGGGAGAGAGCCGCCGCGCCGAGGAGCGGCTGTGGTTGACCTTCGTCACAGACGCGACCGTCAACGATGTCACCGGGGCGCCCGGGTCCGGGACCGGCGCGCCAACCGGGTCCGGCGGCACGGTCCGCCTCGCGGGCGAGCGTGACGGCCCGTCCCGGCTCACAGCCACTCCACTCTGGCTGATGCAGCCGGTCCGCCTGTACACCGACGACGGGGTCCGGCTGTTGACGGACGCCGACGCCGGCCACGCCGCCCACGATTGGCTCCGAATCGCCGCCGCCGCTCGCGCTCAGACCATCTCGCGCGTGGGTGCAGCCGCCCGCGACCGCGAGACGCCCCTGGTGGTCGAGATCCCGCAGAGTCGAACGGCCTTCGAGCGGGTGCTCGGAGTCGCAGAAAACTCCTACGCCACCGTGGCGGCCGCGGCTTGGCCGATGGGAACCGACACCGCGACCGCACCCATCCACGTGGTGGTGAATCCCGAATCCAGCGCCCGGCTGAGCCCGCTCGGTCGCAAGATCCTGCTGACCCACGAGGCCGTACACGTGGTGACCAGGTCGCCTGGTTCGGCGGCACCGACGTGGCTGGTCGAGGGTTACGCCGACCAGATCGCCTACCGAGCCCATCCGGACGCCCGAGTGCCGGCCCTGACCAGGGTGACCGACGAGGTCCAGGCGCACGGGGCGCCAACCGACTGGCCGGCCGAGTCCGATTTCGCTCCGACCGCGAAGCACTTGGATCTGGCCTACGACCTCGCCTGGACCGCGTGCCGGTTCATCGCCGCAGCACACGGCACAGCGGGGCTGAACCGCTTGTACGCCGCCGTCGACCACGGCGCCACGCTGGAGGGAGCCGCCGACCGGCTCGGCACCAGCGAACCGGCGCTGCTGCGCGGCTGGCGTGCCGACCTGAGCCGGCTGGCCAAGCGTTGACCACGCTGGTGGTGACCAACGACTTCCCGCCCAGGATCGGCGGGATCGAGTCCTTCGTCGCTCTCGCGTGCCAGTTCCTCGACGACGACGTGGCGGTGCTGACCTCGACCGCTCCTGGCGCCGCGGCCTGGGACGCCCACCTCCGGTTCACGGTGGTCCGGCTGCCTGGGCCGCTGCTCCCGACCCGGTCGGTGGGTCGTGCTGCCATCGATCTGATGCGGGCGTCCGGCGCCGATCGGGTGCTGTTCGGTGCTGCGGCCCCCCTCGGCCTGCTCGCTTCGTCCCTGCGCAGAGCCGGCGCGGAGCGAATCGTCGCCCTGACCCACGGCCACGAGACCTGGTGGGCCAGCGTGCCGGGAGCGCGCCGGCTGCTCCGCCGGATCGGAGACGAGGTCGACGTGCTGACCACCATCTCCGACTACGTCACCTCCAGGCTGGCCCCGGCGCTCAGCGACGCCGGACGGGCCAAGATGATCCGGCTGCCGCCCCCGGTCGACACCGGTGTGTTCCGCCCGTCAGAGTCTCCGGCGGGATCTTTTGTACCGGTTTCCACAGCGGATGTGGAGACCGGTACAAAAGCCGGGGTGGTGGCGGTGGGTCGGATGGTGAGACGGAAGGGCTTCGACACCCTGATCACCGCCTGGTCGATGCTGGCGCTCAGCGGGTGCCAACTCGTCCTGGTGGGCGACGGTCCGCAGCGGAGACGACTGGAGCGGCAGGTCGGCCGGCTCGGGCTCCACGACGTGGTCTTCACCGGTCCTCTCGATCAGATCGGGGTCCGGACCCGACTGCGTCAGGCGGCGGTCTTCGCGCTGCCGGTTCGGACCGGGCTCGGCGGGCTGGACGCTGAGGGTCTGGGCCTCGCGGGTCTGGAGGCCGCCGCGTGCGGGCTGCCGGTCGTGATCGGCCGCTCCGGCGGTGCTCCCGAGACCGTCCGGCACGGGCGAACCGGCTACGTCGTGGACAGCGATGATCCCTACGAACTCGCCGCCCGGTTGAGAGATCTGCTGGTCGATCCACACCGGGCGGCGGCGATGGGCCGGGCCGGACGGTCCTTCGTCGGCGAGCACTTCGACGCCGACCGGGCCCGTCGCACCCTCCGAGCCGCGCTGGGGACGCCACCCGCCGCTAGGGTGTGAGATCGACGGCGACGGGAAAGGACTCTGGGTGGCCGGTCAGACGAGAGACAGCATAGAGATCGCGGCTCCGCCGGACGAGGTGATGGCGGTGATCGCGGACGTGGCGGCCTACCCCGAATGGGTGGACACGATGAAGTCGGTCGAGGTGCTCACCACCCATCCGGACGGCAAACCCGACCACGTCGAGATCAACCTCGTACACGCCGTGGTCAAGGACCGCTACACCCTCGCGTACGCGTGGCAGTCCTCGCAGGTGAGTTGGCATCTGATCCAGGGCAGTCTGCTCAAGGCGATGGATGGGTCCTACGAACTGGAGCCCAGCGCCCGCGGCACCAAGGTGACCTATGCGCTGGCGGTTGACGTCAACCTGCCGATGATCGGCATGTTCCGACGAAAGGCCGAGCGGACGATCATCGACGGTGCGCTGAAGGAGCTGAAACGCCGAGTGGAGGGCTGACCGGAGGTGGCCGAGCCCTCCGACGCTGCTCGGATCGGCATCGGGATCGACATCGGGGGCACCAAGGTCGCGGCGGGCGTGGTCGATACCGATGGTGAGGTCGGCGAGCGGCTCGAGGTGCCGACCCCGTCCAAAAGTCCGCAGGCTGTCGAAGACGCCATCGTGGAGCTGGTCGGCGAGCTGCGGACCCGGCACGACGGGGTCGAGTCGGTCGGTATCGGCGCGGCCGGCTGGGTCGACAGCACCCAAGCCGTAGTTCGGTTCTCACCCCATCTCGCCTGGCGCGAGGAGCCGCTCAAGGAGCGGTTGCGGCAACGGATTGACCTGCCGTTGATCGTCGACAACGACGCGAACGCGGCCGCCTGGGCCGAGTACCGGTTCGGTGCAGGTCGTGGTTCGTCGGTGCTGGCCTGCATCACGCTGGGGACCGGCATCGGCGGCGGCCTGGTCATCAACGGCGACCTGTTCCGGGGCGCCTACGGGATGGCAGGGGAGTGGGGCCACATGATCAGCGTGCCCGGTGGCCACCGGTGCGAGTGCGGCAACCGGGGCTGTTGGGAGCAGTACGCGTCCGGCAACGCCTTGGTCCGCGAAGCGCGGGAGCTGGCACGCACCAACTCCCCGATGGCCTACCGATTGTTGGAGATGCTCGGCGACGGTCCCGACGCGATCACCGGCCCGGGGGTGACGGCCGCCGCCGTGCAGGGTGAGCCGACCGCGATCGAGCTGTTGGCCGACATCGGTCACTGGCTCGGTCAGGGGATCGCCAACCTCGCTGCCGCTCTCGATCCCGATCTTGTGGTCATCGGCGGCGGGGTGAGCGCGGCCGGTGACCTGCTGCTGCTGCCGACCCGGCAAGAATTCGCCCGCACCTTGACCGGGCGCGGGTTCCGGACTCCGGCGCGCCTGGAGCTAGCTCACTTCCGCAACGACGCCGGACTGATCGGGGCCGCCGACCTGGCTCGGCACGCCGTGTTCGACCCGCCGATGGCGGATCGGGGTGGTTTCTGGCCCGGACGCCACCGGCTCCGGGTCAAAGGACGGCGCCGTCTCCGGCGTCGGGTGGGCGATGCCGGGGAAGACGACTGACCAGCAGTCCGAAACCACCGACGAAGCCGATCCCGGCAGCCCACGCGGCCCAGGTCGGCAGGCGGATACCGACCGCCATCGCCAGCACCGCGAGGACGGCGTAGCCGAGACCGAGCCAGCCGATCAGCACCGGCCACGTCGGTCGCGGCAGTGCCGCCGGCGGCCCCGGGTCGTAGCGCTGTTCTGCCGCGTCCGGCTCGGGGTCGGGCAGCCACTCCAACGCGGGCGTGGAGGGCGGTGTTTCGAAGACCGAACCGGGCTCCGGGGCTGGGTCGGCGACTTCGCGGTCCCCACCAGGAGGCTCTCGACGTTCGGCGGTCCGGTCGAAGCCGGCGACCAGCTCTGCGAACGCGCGGTCCACGGACTCCTTGTCGTTGGCGTCGGTCACGAGCGGGGCCCCGTGGAGCCAGAACCCGCGCTGGACACGCGGCGGAAGAATTCGGACGACGCGGCGAAGATCTCTTCGGCCTCGTAGTCCAGGGTGGCCACGTGGTAGCTGCGGGTGAGGGTGCGGTATTCGGCGTTGGTGCCGAGCCGGTCCTGCAAAATGGCCAGCGACGAAGGGTCCACCACGTGATCCTGCTCGGAACGGAACACCAGTACGGGCTGGGTGATCAACTCCAGGTGGGCGACCACATCGGCCCAGAGGAAGGTCTGGGAGTGCAGGGCGTGCAGCGGCGTCCGGTCGTAGGCGACCTCTTGACGGGCCGGATCGGCGACGTCGTTGCCGATGGCAGCGAGCGAGCCGACCAGGTACCGCAGTACGGGCAGGATCTTCATCCGCGGGTCGGTGATGTTGAGGGCCGGGTTGACCAACACCAGTCCGGCGACCCCGTTACCGTGCTGCTCAGCCAGACGCAGACAGAGGGCGCCACCCATCGACAGCCCGGCCAGGAAGACCCGGTCACACCGAGCTCGCAGGTCGACGAACGCCGCGTCGGCGTGGGCGTACCAGTCCGTCCACGCCGTCTGGTTCAGCTCACGCCAGTGGGTGCCGTGTCCGGGCAGCCGGGGGAGCGACACCGTGAAGCCGTTCGTCTCCAGGTGCTCCGCCCACGGCCTCATGGCCTGCGGAGTCCCGGTGAAGCCGTGGATGAGCAGCACGCCGTCAGCGCCGCTGCCGCCCGCGTACGGCTGGACGCTCGGGTCGTCGGCCATCACCGTGGAGACCGGGTCCTGGTGGGCGCCGCGGAGCCGGTCGGCGAGCCGGACGACGGGTCGCAGCAGGTTGCTCAGCATGGGCGTCACGTGCGCATCGTGGCACAGATGGCACTAGGCTCACGACGAAATCGAGGCGCTGGAGAACCTGGCGATGAAACCGAGGCGCTGGAGGGAACTTGCTCTACTGGATCTTCAAGTGGTCGCTGTTCGTTCCGGTCGTTCGGCTGGCGTTTCGCCCGCACGTCACCGGCGAGGACAACATCCCCGACTCCGGACCCGCCGTGGTCGCCTGCAACCACACCTCGATGGCCGAGACTCTGCTGCTGCCGGCGATGATCCGGCGCCGCCTCACGTTTCCGGTGAAGGCTGAACTGTTCGTCGGCGGCGGCGGTATCGGCAAGAGCATCGTGGCCTGGTTCCTCGCTCACGTGGGTCAAGTGCCGATGGACCGGGCCGGGGGGAGGGCCAGCGCGACCAGTATGGACAGCGTGCTGAACGTGCTGCGGGACGGGCGGCTGCTCGGCATCTTCCCCGAGGGCACGCGCTCACCCGACGGGCGACTCTACAAGGGCAAGACCGGTGTGGCCCGTCTCGTGTTGCGGGCCGAAGTCCCGGTGATCCCCGTCGGATTCATCAACACCGTCTGGGTCAGGACCAGGCCGTTCGGCATCCCGTGGATCAAGCGGCCCGCGATCAACATCGGCGAGCCGGTCGACTTCGACCGCTACGCGTCGGCGGCCGGTGATCGCCACGTGCTCCGTTACGTCACCGATGAGATCATGGCGGCCGTGCAGGAGCAGTCGGGTCAGGAGTATGTGGACGCGTACGCCGCATCGGTGAAGGCCGCAGCCGTCGACGGCCGCGATCTGCCGTCGGCGATCGTGCGGTCCCGGCCCGGGCTGGGCCGCCCGGTGCCCCCCGTGCCGGGTCCGGCCGCTGATCCCGGACCGGCCACGCCGACAGCGGACGTCTCAGCGTGAGGGAGTCGCGCGAAGACCAGGACGGCCCGGCCGAAAAGGACGAAGCCGAACTGGTCACCCTCGACCCCGAGGCCAAGCCGGAAGGTCGCGGGGTCTACTGGGTGCTGCGAAACGTACTCCTCGGGCCGCCGGTGCGGCGACTCTTCAAGCCCGTGGCCGAAGGTCTGGAGAACGTCCCGGACGCCGGTCCGGCGATCCTGGCGAGCAACCATCTCTCCTTCGCGGACTGGGTGTTCATGCCGCTGGTGCTGGACCGCCGGATCACCTTCGTAGCCAAGTCCGACTACTTCACCGGTGTTGGTCTCAAAGGATGGGCCCAGAAGCGTTTCTTCGCTGGTACCGGCCAAGTCCCGATCGACCGCAGCGGCGGTCGTGCCTCCGAAGGAGCGATCCGGGCCGGACTCAAGGTGCTGCACCGCGGCGACCTGTTCGGCATCTACCCCGAGGGAACCCGCAGCCACGACGGGCGGCTCTACAAGGGGCGAACCGGCGTGGCCCGGCTGGCGCTGGAGGCCGCGGTGCCGGTGATCCCGTGCGCGGTGATCGGCACCGATGTGATCGCCCCGCCCGGCAGAATCATCAAGAAGGTGATCAGCCCGACCGTGAAGTTCGGCCGTCCGCTGGACTTCTCCCGCTACGCCGGGATGAGCAACGACCGGTTCATCCTCCGCTCGATCGCCGACGAGATCATGTACGCGATCATGGAACTGTCCGGTCAGGAGTACGTCGATCTGTACGCCCCCACCGCCAAGGAGCTGGCGGCCAAGGAGGCCAGACAGGCCGGAGAGGACGAGGTTTCCCCCCAGACCTGACGCACTGCCGGACCGACTGGGACCAAGCCCGGTGTCCGGTCCCACTGCGCGAATGCCGCCGGCCAGGCAGCAGGTCCGCGTCTACAGTTGACGGGTGCCCGACAACCCGCCCATTCCCAGCCTGGACGAGCTGCACGCACTGAGACCGGTGCAGCAGCCCAGCTACGACGATCCGGCCGAGATCGCCGACGTGGTGGCGCGACTGCGGCTGCTCCCGCCGCTGGTCTTCGCGGGTGAATGCGACAGCCTGCGCGCCAAGATGGCCAGTGTCGCGGCCGGCGAGGCGTTCGTGCTGCAGGGCGGGGACTGTGCGGAGACTTTCGACCAGGTGACGGCGGCCAACATCCAGGACAAGTTGCGCACCCTGCTGTCGATGGCGATCGTGCTGACGTACGCCGCGCAGGTGCCGATCGTCAAAGTCGGCCGGATGGCGGGCCAGTACACCAAGCCGCGGTCGTCAGCCACCGAGACCCGGAACGGAGTGACCCTGCCGGCTTACCGCGGGGACGCCGTCAACGGCTTCGGCTTCACCGCACCGACCCGGCGGCATGATCCGCAACGGCTGCTGGGGGTCTACAACGCGTCGGCGGCGACGCTGAATCTGGTCCGGGCGTTCGTTACCGGCGGCTTCGCCCACCTGCGCAGTGTGCACACCTGGAACGCCGACTTCGTGAAGAGCTCGGCGGCCGGTGTGCAGTACCAGACCCTGGCCAACGAGATCGATCGGGCGCTGGCCTTCATGGTCGCGTGCGGAATCGACGAGGAGGTGTTCAACACCGTCGACTTCTTCGCCAGTCACGAAGCGTTGAGCCTGGAGTACGAGCACGCGATGACTCGGGTCGACTCGCGAACCCAGCTGCCGTACAACGTGTCCGGGCACTTCCTGTGGATCGGGGAGCGTACCCGGCAGATCGATGGGGCGCACGTCGAGCTGCTCCGACACGTTCGCAACCCGCTCGGGGTGAAGCTCGGCCCGACCAGTACCGCCGACACCGCCCTGGAACTGGCCGATCGACTGGATCCCGACCACGAGCCGGGCCGAATCACGTTCATCACCCGGATGGGCGCGCACCGCGTCCGAGACCTGCTGCCCGACGTGGTCGCCAAGGTGACGGCCAGCGGTCGGCAGGTGGCCTGGGTCTGCGATCCGATGCACGGCAACACCTTCGAAGCCGGCAACGGGATCAAGACCCGCGCCTTCTCCGATGTGATCGCCGAGCTGAATGGCTTCTTCGACGTTCACGAGGAGCTCGGCACCTGGCCCGGCGGGGTGCACGTCGAGCTGACCGGCGACGACGTGACCGAGTGCGTCGGCGGCAGTGACGACCTGGTCGAAGCCGATCTGGTCAGCCGGTACAAGACCTTGTGCGATCCCCGGCTGAACCGGAACCAGTCGCTGGAGCTGGCCTTCCTGGTCGCGGAGCGACTGACGACCGGTCGGATCCGCCGGTCGAATCCGGTTCAGGCCTTTGTTCCCGTCTCGTTCTAGCGGGTCTGATCGGCGGTTGAAAGGGTGAAGGCGTGATCGACTTGCGTTCCGACACCGTGACCCGGCCGACGCCGGGGATGCGGGAGGCGATGCTGAGTGCGGCGGTCGGCGATGACGTGTACGCAGAGGACCCGACCGTCAACGAGCTGGAGCGGCGGACGGCCGAGCTGCTCGGACACGAAGCCGGGTTGTTCTGCGCCACCGGGTCGCTGGCGAACCTGCTGGGGGTACGGCTGCTGGTCGAACCGGGCCAAGAGGTCGTCTGCGATGTCGGCGCGCACATCGCCCGGGCCGAGATGGGCGCCCACGCCGCGGTGCACGGTCTGACCATGCGCACCGTGCCGTCGACCAACGGTCTGGTCGAGGTCGACGCGGTGGCGGCGGTGATCGCGCCCCACGCCGGCCCGCACCTGGTCTCCACCGCCGCGGTGGCGGTGGAAAACACCCACAACTTCGGCGGCGGCACCGTCCAGCCCTACGACCGCCTGGTCGCGTTGGGTGAGCTCTGCGTTCAGACCGGGGTCGGCTATCACCTCGACGGGGCCCGGCTCTGGAACGCCCACGTCGCCACGGGCGTGGTGCTGGAGGCGTACGGGCGGCTGTTCGACACCGTCAGCGTCTGCTTCTCCAAAGGACTCGGCGCGCCGGTCGGGTCGGTCTTGCTCAGTTCGGCCGCCAACATCTCCCGGGCCCGGATCTGGCGGAAGCGGCTCGGTGGCGGCTGGCGGCAGGCCGGGATCCTCGCCGCCGGTGCGCTGTACGCCCTAGATCACCACCTCGACCGGCTGGCCGACGACCATAAGGCGGCCGCGGCGTTCGCGAATGCCGTCGCGTCCTGGGCGCCGACCGCGGTCGATCCCACCGCGGTGACGACGAACATCGTGGTGCTGGACACCGGCGACGTGCCGGCCGCCCAGGTCGCCGGCGCCGCTCAGGATCAGGGCGTTTGGGTGTCGGCGCTCGGTCCCCGGATGGTGCGAGCCGTCACCCATCTCGACGTGACCGCCGACGAGGCGGCGACCGCCGGAGACATCGTCGGCCGAGTCCTGACGTCCCGTTGATACCAAGGCGGGCGATGAGTTGTGGTCGGTCGCTCGGTCCATCCACCTGTAGGGCCACTCGCAACCCCTGAGCAAGCAGACATGATGCGCGAGCTGTTGGTGACCACGTTCCTCACCCTCGACGGGGTGATGCAGGCTCCCGGCGGGGCGGAGGAGGACCCCCAGCGGTGGGTTCGCACACGGCGGTTGGTCGGTGCCGTACTTCGACGACCAGGCCGGCGAGGCGATGGGGGCAGTGATGGACCGCGAGTTCGATCTGCTGCTCGGGCGCCGAACGTACGACATCTTCGCCTCCTTCTGGCCGGCAGCTTCGGCTGAGAAGCCCGTCGAGTGGGAACTCCGTGCGTCTTCGGGCGGCGCCGAAGCCGCCGTTAGTTCCCACTCGCTCGGTACCGCGAGTCCCGACGACGTTCCGGGCGTGACCGCTCGGTAGGTTGGACGCATGCGGATCACTCATCTGGGCCACTCCGCCGTGCTCGTCGAGACCGACGCGGCCCGAGTGCTCATCGACCCGGGCAACTTCTCCGCCTCCTGGCACGGGCTCACCGACCTCGACGCGATCCTTCTCACCCACGTCCACCCCGACCACGCCGATCCCGAGCATCTGCCAGCCCTGGTGCGGGCCAACCCACAGACCAAGGTGTACGTCGAACCGTCGATCGTGTCGGCCGAGCAGGCGGGTACATTCCCGCAGCTAGGCGCCCATGCCCTGGCCGCTGGGGAGCAGATGGCGATCGGCGACCTGCTGGTCACGGCGGTCGGTGGCCAGCACGCCGTCATCCACCGCGATATCCCCATGATCGGCAACGTCGGCTTCGTGCTGCGCTCGGAGGGCCAACCGACCTTGTTCCACCCGGGAGACTCATTGGCCACGATCCCGGACAAGATTGACATCGTGGCCGTGCCGGCGTACGGGCCCTGGGCGGCGATGAAGGAGACTGTCGACTTCGTGCGGGAGGTCGGCGCGTTGGAGGGGTTCCCGATCCACGACGAACTGCTCAACGACCGTGGCCGGGCGCTAGTGTTCGGTCGGGTGAACGAGATGACCGGAACCCGGCTCACCGATCTGCGGGGAGGGACCACGCATGAGTTCTGAGTCTGTCGAGCTCGCGAACGCCGATCGGCTTCGAGTCGCCTTCGCCGGGGGTCACGGCCAGATCGCCCTGCTCGCGCAGCGCCGGTTGGCCGTCGAGGGCCACCAGCCGCTTGGCATGATCCGGAACGCAGAGCAGGCCGACGACCTGCGCGCCGTCGGAGCCGAGCCGATCGTTTTCGATCTGGAGAACCAGACCGCAGCCGAGCTGGCTGAACTGATCGCGGGCGTCGACGCGCTGGTCTTCGCTGCCGGCGCCGGCCCGGACAGCGGGCCCGCTCGCAAGATGACGGTCGACCGGGATGGCGCTGTGCTGCTGGCCGACGCTGCCGAGCTGGCCGGGATCCGGCGGTACGTAGTGATCTCGTCAATGGGGGCCGACGACTTCGTGGTCGGATCGGACCAGATCTTCCAGATTTACCTGAGGGCCAAAGCCGAGGCCGATGAGCTCGTCCGTTCCCGCGACCTGGACTGGACGATCGTGCGCCCCGGCGGACTCACCGACGAGCCCGCCACCGGTGGTGTCCAGATCTCGACCCACACGGGTCGGGGGCAGATCCCTCGTGACGACGTTGCCGAGCTCGTCGTCCGGTTGGTGGTCGACGGCACCGGTATCGGCCACCAGTTCGAGGCGATCTCTGGCCACACCGCCATCCCGGCGGCGCTGGCAGCTCTGCCCTGACCCGAGTTTCGACCGGGTGGTCAGATCTTGCGGTGTGGCGGTCGAAGAGAACGGTGGTTTTCGACCGGGTGGTCAAAACTTGCGGGTCCGCAGGTCTGGCGGGTCAGGCGATTCGACGGTCAGGCGTACCGGTGGTCCGGCGGTGCGGATCAGCCGCCGTGATGTCCTGGGTCACGATCCACACCGTCTCCGGGGTCAGGCCCCGCACTGACCGTCCGCTGTGGGGCCAGCTCCACCAGATACATCGCGGTCAGGATCGCGCCGCCGCCAAGCAGCATCCGCCAGGTCAGGGCTTCCCCACCGAGCGCCACCGCGAAAGCCGCCGCCCAGACCGGCTCCAAGGCCATGATCACCGCGGCCCGTGACGCCTCGACCCGGGCCTGGGCCCAGGTCTGCAGCAGCATCGTCAGCGCCCCGGCGATCACGCCGAGATAGATCACGATCGCCCAGTCGAGGCCGCTGGACGGCAGTTGGATTCCGTCGGGAGCCGCCACCACACCGCACAGGATCGCGATGACGGCCATCTGCACCACGCTCAGCTGCAGCGCGGCACCGGGTGCGCTCATCCGTCCCAGTGCGACGATGTGGACCGCGTAGACGACCGCGGACGCCACCGTCAGGAGTTCGCCGTAGCCGATCGAAAAGCCCTGCAGTGACAGCACTCCCAACCCCACCGTGGCCAGCACGGCGGCGGCCCAGACCGGCTTCGGGATCGAAGTCCGCAGAATCACCGCGGACAACAGGGGTGTCATGACCACGTACAGACCGGTCAGGAAGCCGGACACGCTGGCGGCGGTGTGGGCCAACCCGACGGTCTGCAGCAGCTGCCCGATCCCGTAGAGCAGACCCAGCAGCAGCCCACGTCGCAAGGTGATCACCGACATCCGCAGTCGAGGACCGGCCACGATCGCCAGCGCGACCGCGGCGATCGCGAAACGTACGGACAGCAGGTCGGGCACCGGCATCCGGGTGACCACGTCCTTGATCATGAAAAACGTCGAGCCCCACGCTGCTGTCATGACGATCAGGGCGAGCAGCGGACCGAGTTCTCCTCGGCGGATGGCCACGGTGAGTCAGCCCGAATGCTGGCGCGAGTGCCCGGTCAGACGACGTACAGGGTGATGGTCGAGCCCTTGGCGGCCTGGCTTCGGGCGCCAGGCTTGGAGTAGACGACGTAGCCGATGCCGATGTAATTGACCGAAACGGGCTGCACCTTCGACTTGAAGCCCGCTTTCGTCATCACCTTCTTGGCGGCGTCGACGCCCATGCTGCGTACGTTGGGGATGGTGACCATCACCGGCCCGAGGGACTGCTTCATGCTGATGGTGTCGCCCTTGACCCCCGATCCTTCGCGGGGGGACTGGCTGATCACCAAACCTGAGCGCACCTCGTCGGAATGAATCGTGTTGACCGTGACCTTGAAGCCCGCCTTGGTCAGGGCCGCCTTCGCCGTCGCTGCGGACTTGCCCCGATAGTCGGTGATCTTGATCGGCTTGGGACCCTTGGACACGCTGAGATCGACCGACGTGCCCGCCTTCAGCTCGGCCCCCACCGGGTGTGAGGCCTTCAGCACGACCCCCTTGGCGACGGTGTCGTGGTAGCTCCGCGAGACGTCGCCGAGCACTAGGTGTGCGTCGTTGATCGCTCCCGTGGCCGAGGCCTGGGTCGTACCCGCGACTTTGGGCATGGCGAACCGCTGCGGCCCTTTCGACACGGTTGCGGTGAACGCGCCGCCGTCGCGGACCTTGCTGCCGGCGGCCGGATCGGTGTCGATCACCAGCCCGGAGGCGACGGTCTCGGAAAAGTCATCGACGAAACTGATCTGCAGACCCTCGTTTCCGGCGACGGTCGCTGCCTCGGCCTTGGGCAGCGAGGTCAGGCTGGGGATCGCGGTGAACCGGCCTTCGGTCAGATACCAGCCGACCAGCGCCGCGGTCACGGTCAGCATCAGCACCAGCAGCAGCACCACCCAGCCGCGGCGTCGGCGGCGCGCCTCCTTGTCCCGACGGTTGGCCAACCGTTCACCGGGGGCGAACTGGGCAGCGGGCGCGGGCGCGGGTGCGTGTGGCGTTGCCGGTGGTGGGGCATCCCGGAAGGTCGGCGGCGACGTCGGAGTCAGACCGCCCTGATGGGCAATGCGGGGCTGCTGGACGATTTGCGGGGGACTCACCGGGGGGCCACCCGGCGGCGGCACCAGCTGGGTGATCTCGGAGCCAGGGTCGACACCGGCAGGCAGCGCCTGCGCCAGGTCCGAACGCCGCAGCACGCTGAGGTCTTGGGTCAGCTCCAGATCGTCGACCAGACCCTCGCGCAGGGCTACCTTCACCCGGCGCACCTGGGATAAGAACACCCGGCCGTCGTGCGGCCGAGCCTCGGGGTTCCGGGCCGTCGCTCCCGCCACGAGGGCGTCGAGATAGGGCGGGATGTGACTTGCTGTTCGGAACGCCGACGGCGCCGGGACGTCGTTGTGGACGTGGGCGTACGCGACCTGGATCGGTGTCTCGCCCTGGTGCGGTTTGCGTCCGGTCAGCATCTCGAACAGCACCACGCCGGCGCTGTACACGTCGGACCGCGGGCCGGCTTTGCCAGACAGCACCAACTCCGGTGGCAGGTAGGAGACCGTCCCGATCAGCAGTCCCTGGGTGGCGGTCGAAGTCTGGGAGCTGATCGCCTTGGCCAGCCCGAAGTCGACCACCTTGACCTGGCCGCGCTCGCTGATGAGGACGTTCTCGGGCTTGACGTCGCGGTGCACCAGACCGGCCTCATGCGCGGCGGCCAGAGCACCGAGCACGGGCTCGATGATCTCCAGCGCCCGCTGCGGCGGCAGCGGAGCCTCGTGGTTGAGGATGTCGCGCAGCGTCCGGCCCTCGACATACTCCATCACGATGTACGGCCGGCCGTTGTCGTGACCCTGGTCGAAGACCGACACCACGTTCGGATGGGAGAGCTTGGCGGCGGACCGGGCCTCGCGGTCGAACTTGCGCGCGAACTCGGCGTCATCGCCCAGGCCGACGTGCATCACCTTGACCGCGACCGTCCTGGTCAGCCGGACGTCGGTGCCGATGTAGACCGTGGCCATCCCACCGCGGGCCAGGCGCTGGGTGATCTGGTAGCGACCGTCGAGCAGCCGACCCACGAGGGGGTCGCCAACACTCGTCATGGTCACGCCTGCTCCGAACACGGTGGGGAAGTCGGCCGTGCTGGCCTTCGGTCGAGTTTAGGCTCGGGCGCAGTCCGCCCCCGGTAGGGCGCGCCGGGGTCCCGTTCGCTCACGGTCCGCTGGCTACGCGGGATCTGCACTCGCCGGGAGGTGCAGATCCATTCTCGGTCGCCCCGGCTTCACGGCTAATCGATCCGACCCGCATGGGTCGAGGATGCCTCGGCGTAGCGCCGGACCGGAATCCGTCCGGCGCCCCACGCCAGTCGACCGGCGCGGACCGCGTACCGCATGGCTTGGGCCATGGCCACCGGATGCTCGGCCCGGGTCACCGCGGAGGCCAGCAGCACGGCGTCGCAACCCAGCTCCATGGCCTGAGCCGCCTCGGAGGCGGTACCGATGCCGGCGTCGAGGATGACCGGTACGGTCGCGGACTCCACGATCAACTCGATGTTGTGCGGGTTGCGGATGCCCAGGCCAGAGCCGATCGGCGCGCCGAGCGGCATCACCGCCGCGCAGCCGGCGTCGACGAGTTTGCGAGCCAGGATCGGGTCGTCGTTGGTGTAGGGCAGCACCACGAAGCCGTCGGCGACCAGGCGCTCGGCGGCGTCCAGCAACTCGATCGGGTCGGGCAGCAGGGTGATCTCGTCGGCGATCACCTCCAGCTTTACCCAGTCGGTCCCCAGAGCCTCCCGGGCGAGTTGGCGGTCAACACCGCCTCCGCGGCGGAGTAGCAGCCGGCGGTGTTGGGCAGCACGGCAATCCCGTGCCGGTGTAGTGCGTCGAGCACCGAGCCGGGGGCTCCCGGGTCGACCCTGCGCATCGCGACCGTGGTCAGCTCGGTGCCCGAGGCCAGCAGGGCCGCCTCCATCACCTCCAGGCTCGGCGCACCCCCGGTACCCATCACCAGCCGGGACGAGAACGTCGTGCCCGCGATCACCAGCGAGTCGGTCAGCTGCTCGTCGGTGGCTGCCGTGGGGCGTACGTCTGTCGCCGTCTCAGCCACCCTGCACCGCCGTCACCATCTCGACTTTGGCTCCTTCGCTCAGGGCTGTCTGAGACCAACGGGCGCGGGGGACGACCGATCCGTTCACCGCGACCGCCAAGTCGCGACGTGGCTCGGTCTTGCCGTGGTCGGTGACCACCTGGCTGAGCATGGTGCCGTCGACATCGCGCTGCTCGCCGTTGACGAAGATGATCATGTGTGCGTCTCCTTGAGTTCCGAGGCCACGCCGATCTGGAGTGACCGAACGAACCGGGCCAGCCCGAACGGCTCGGCGACGGCTGGGACTCGATCATGCAGCACCACCTCGGCCACGATGTCAGCGGTGACGGGGGTGAGCAGCACGCCGTTGCGGTAGTGCCCGGTGGCCAGGACCAGCCCGTCCATTCCGCCGTGGCCGAGAACGGGGGCGTTGTCGGGGGTGCCGGGTCGGTAGCCGACGGAGGTCTCCGCGAGGACGTACTCCGAGCTCATCGGCACGGCGAGTCGAGCGTCGCGGAGCAGTTCGTACACCCCGCCGGCGGTGACTCGATGGTCGAAGCCGAGCTCCTCGACGGTCGCCCCGACGACCAGCTCGCGACCACCGTCCCGCGGCACGAGATAGACCTCGGTGCCTCGGGTAAATGCGCGGACGACCACCCCGGGTTGGGGAAAGCGGCCCGGGTCGAGCCGCAGGATCTGACCCTTGATCGGGCGGACCGGCACGGGTGGGATACCAGTGATCTGGCCCGCCCAGGCCCCGTTGGCCAGCACGACCGCACCCGCGGTGATCGGACTGCCGTCGGCCAGCACCACCCCGGTGACCCGGTCGGCGGCGGTCACGACGTGATGCACGAAGCCCGGAACGGTCCGGACCCCGGCCCGGTCGCCCGCGACGGCCAGGGCGTCCAGCAGCACCCGGTTGTCGCAACTCGCGTCGCCAGGAACCAGCAAACCACCGCGGATCGTCGGTGCGAGCAGGGGCTCGACCCCGCGGGCCTCCCGGCTGGTCAACCGCTGCGACTCGAGTCCAAGCCGGCTCAGGTAGTCCGCCAGCACGCCCAGCCGAGCTGCGTCATCGGCGTTGTAGGCGACCGAGATGGTGGGCCCAGGCCGGAACCCGGAGGGCAGACCGCTGGCCTGGCTTACCTCCGCGACGAATTCCGGGTAGCGCCGCATCGACGCCAGGTTGAGCGCGAGCAGGGCCTCCTCGGTGAAGGTCGTCTCACTGACCGGCGCGAGCATCCCGGCGGCTACTCGGGAGGCGCCGGCGCCAGGCTCACCGACGACGACCGCCACATCGAGCCCGGCGACCGCCAGCCGCCAAGCCGATGCGGCGCCGATCAGTCCACCGCCGATCACCACTACGTCGGCGGTGACCCGATCGGAGCTGGCTTCAGGCACGTCGCCCAGTCTAGGAGAGTGGTGTCGGGCTCTATAGGCTCCGCTCGTGACCGTGTTGACGGGACTGCAGGCCCGACTGCGACTGGCTCGGCTCTATCTGTGCACCGACGCACGTACGGCCCAGGGTGATCTGGCGGACTTCTGCGAGGCGGCGTTCGCCGGTGGGGTGGACGTGCTGCAGATCCGGCAGAAGGAGATGGACCCCGAAGCCGAGTTGCTGGCTCTGCGCATAGCCCGGCGAGCGGCGGAACGGCACCAGGGGATCGCCTGCGTGAACGACTCGCCCGCCCTGGCCGAGCGGTTCTCCGCCGACATGCTTCACCTGGGACAAACCGACGGGTCCTCCCGGGCAGCCCGCCGCCATCTCCACCCATGGGCGCTGATCGGACGTTCGACGCACTCACCGCGCCAGACCGACGGCGCGATCGCGGATCAGCACGCCGACTACTTCTGCGCCGGGCCGGTCTACGCCACGTCAACCAAGCCGGATTACGAGCCGGTCGGTTTGGACCTCATCCACTACGCGGCCGAGGCGGCCCCGCCGAGCCAGCTGACGGCCAAGCCGTGGTTCGCGATCGGCGGCATCGACCTGGACAACCTGGATCAAGTGCTCGGCGCCGGAGCTCGTCGAGTCTGCGTGGTCCGGGTCATCACCCAGGCTCCGGACCCGGAGGCGGCCGCCCGCGAGTTGAGCACCCGACTACGGCACGCCTGGCGCGCCGATCCTTCGATGGAGCAGTACGTCTTGGCCGCCGCCGGATACCCCGGCCCGTCGCGGTGACGCACGGCGGCGGTCGGTGAGCCGAACCCTTCGGCTGGTCGGCGGCGCCGCCACCGCGGTGGCGCTGGCGGTGGTGCTCGCCCTGGTCTACCTGCAGCCGGGCGGTGAGACCGAGGTCGCGGACTCCCCGGCCGCACCCCCCTCGACCGCACCGACCGCCAGCCGGACCGCGACGAGTGCCGCGACGCCGAGCAGCCTCGACAACCTGCCGTGGGTGAACCTGGCCGACCTGCCGCGCGAGGCACAACGGACCGTGGCGCTGATCGAGGCTGGCGGCCCGTTCCCGTACGGTAAAGACGGCTCGACCTTCAACAACTTCGAGGGTGTGCTGCCGACCGAGCCTCGGGGTTACTACCGGGAGTACACCGTCCCGACGCCGGGGGAGCAGACTCGCGGTGCCCGGCGGATCGTCACCGGTGATCGCGATCGCGACCTGTTCTACACCGCCGACCACTACGACACTTTTGCCCGGATCCGACGATGAGTGGCGCCGGCTCGTTCGGAGGTCCGCGGTCGCCGGACGGTTCGGGGTCGCCGGACGGTCCGGGGTCGACGGGGCTGGAGTCGGGGCACGGCGGGGTCTACCGGA
>JAKDLH010000408.1 GCA_030452945.1 Microlunatus sp.
GGCCCAGGGTCGTGCCCGGCTCCCGGGGCCGCTGGCCGGGTCTACTCCCAGTAGGTCTTGGTGGTGCGGGTCTGGTCGTGGCGGAGTTTGCGCATGTCGATCTCGCCGAGGTTGATCGTACGGGAGCGGTTGGCGAGTCGGTTGACGATCGAGTCGGCGGCGACCCGGTCGGGCAATTCGCCTACCCAGTGGGCAGGCCCGGTCTGGGAGGCGATCACCGTGGGTAGTCGGTGGTCACGGTTGGCCAGGATCGCGAACAGGTCGGCTGCCGCGTCCTGGTCGATGCCCACGGTGAGGAAGTCGTCGATCACGAGCAGGTCCACATTCGAGAGCTTGTTGAGGAGCTGTTGGTGGGCGATCGCGTCGGTGCGGGCCAGGACGAGGCGGCGTGCCAGGTCGTCCATACGCACGTAGGTGACGGTGTGCTCGTTGTGACAGGCCGCGATCCCGATAGCGCAGGCGAGGTAGGTCTTGCCACCACCGGTGGGCGAGATGAGCAGCAGGTTGACCGGGTCTGCGCGCCAGTCGTGATCGCCGTAGCGTCGCATCCTCACCGGGTTGATGCCACGTCCTTCGCGGTAGTCGATCTCGGCGATCGTGGCGTCCATGATCGGGAACCCAGCGGCACGGATCAGCTTCTCGATCTTGTTGGCCCGCCGTGCGTCCAACGCGTCATCGACGGCGGTCAGGAACAACTTCTCGGGGGTGAGGTCGTCGTTGGCCTCGTCCTTGATGAGTTCCTCGAGTCGGGTCGCGACGTGGGTGACGCGCAGGGCACGGAACTTGTCGTAGTCGACACTGGTGAAGGTCACAGGCCGTCCTCCTGCTCCTGGTCGTGCTGGCTGACCGGCGCCGGGGTCAGTTCGTAATGGGTTGCGTCGCGCACGTACACCTGCGGCCCCAGATCGTCGGCGACGCCGCTGCCGGTGGCGTTGCTGCGTTTGCGGGTTGACGGCGCCGGGGTGATCTTGCGGGGCTTTTGGGCATCCGAGTTGATCGCGGCCATCAGCCGCTTGATCCTGGTGTACGTGCCCGGCCCGCCGTTGTTGAGCAGTTCCTGGCAGGCGGCCTCGAGCCGTTCACGGTTGGCTTTGCCGAGGCCGGACAGGATGTTCTGACAGTCCAGGTACCCCTGCGCCTCGATAGCGTGGCGGTCCAGGATCGCCTCGATGACCGCCACGGTCGCGGGCCCGAAGCTGCGGGCACGGTCGGTGAACCAGCGCCGCGACCACAGCCCGTCGATGCCCTGGTGCTGGGGCGGGACGTGCTCGGCCAGGGTGGAGTACTGGCCCTTACGCCCGGTGCGCCGTCGGTGTTCGCACACAAGGTCGTGCCCGTCGAAGATCGTCACCTTCGAGGAAGTGAGCCGCACCCGCAGCATGCGCCCGGCCAGGGCGTAGGGCACCGAGTAGCGTTGGTAATCGCAGGAGATGTGGTAGTTGCGCCCAGCCTTGACCTCCTTCCACGTCACTTCCTCGAACGTGGCCGTCGGCAGCACGGCGAGCACTTCGGCCTCCTCGGCGACGAACTGCTCCCACCGGGTGGTTCCATCCGCACGACGCAGCTCGTGGTTGACCTCCTCGACCCGCTCGTCGATGGCTTCGTTCAACTCATCCAGCGTCGTCCACACCTCGCCTTCGAGGTAGCCGATGACCCGCTTGTTGACCACGTTGACGGCGTTTTCGGCTGCTGCCTTGTCACGCGGTTTCTTGGATCTGGCCGGCACGACGGCGCACTGGTAATGGTCGGCCAACTGCTGGTAGCGGGCGTTGACGACCCGCTCGGAATCGCCCCGCGCACGCTGGTGGGTCGAGGTCGTCGGGTTGTCCGGAACGATGATCTGGGTGACCCCACCGTAGAACGCGAACGCCCGGGTGTGCGCATCGAGCCACGCCGGCGACTTCATGTCCAGGTACGCCCGACAAAACAGGGCACCGGAGTAGGGCAGCACCGCCACGAACAGCACCGCCCGACTCAGCTGCCCGCTGGCGGTATCGACAAGATCGATCGTGTCGCCGGCCCAGTCGACCAGCATCGCCCGGCCGGGCTCGTGGTGCAGCGTCGCAACCAGATCGTTGGTCCGCACGTAATCGGCGAACAGCGCGCAGAACTGGGCATACCCATACCGCTTCAACCCCTCCCCGGCCCCCGTCGTAGCAGTCTTGGCGTCGGCATAGCGGCGCCATGCCATCAACAACGTGAAGTGCCGACGAGCCTTCATACCGGCCAGCACCGCGGCCAGATCAGGCTGCTCGTAGGTGGCGGATACCAACCGGCGCCCGTCAGAGAACCAGGCCCCCAGGTCCTCATCGGTGACGACCGTGTCCGCAGTAACTCCGCGTTCCTCGATCACCTTCTTCACCCGCGACACGTCACGATGCGAGCAGCCGATCACCTCGACGACGTCTCGATAACTGCGGCCCGCCAGCAGCAAGGCCATGATCCTGCGATAGTCCGTCACGAACTTCGTCCTCCAATGCAAAGAACGGCGACACCCAG
Organism: Microlunatus sp.; assembly: GCA_030452945.1. Taxonomy (GTDB): domain Bacteria; phylum Actinomycetota; class Actinomycetes; order Propionibacteriales; family Propionibacteriaceae; genus Microlunatus. Next base: position 2,500 of record JAKDLH010000408.1, read on the forward strand.
CGCGTCGCCGTCCTCAGCAGAGCAGTGTCCCCCAGAGCGGCCTCACCCAGGT
>JAKDLH010000409.1 GCA_030452945.1 Microlunatus sp.
ACGATTGTGAAATCGGACGATCAGTTCGTACCATACGAAGCGTCACCTTTCGCAGGGGGTACTGGGGAGTGCCCGGGGGTGACAACAAGGGGGAAGTCGCAGCATGAATGCTGTTCAATCTGAAGACTGGGCCACGCTCGCCAAGTGCCGAGGCATGGGCGATGCGTTGTTCCCAGAAGCCGTGGATCAGAAGCGGGCCCGAGCGGTCTGCCTGGGATGCCCGGTCCGCTCCGAATGTCTGGCCGAAGCGCTGGACAACCGGATCGAGTGGGGGGTCTGGGGTGGCATGACGGAGCGCGAGCGTCGTCAGCTGCTGCGCCAACGCCCGGACGTGCGCAGTTGGCGTTCAGTCCTGGTCAGCCAGCAAGGCGCCCACGCGGCGAAGTGAGCCGATGTCGGTGACGTCGCTCGCGAGCGAGGTCACCGACGTCCTGGCCACCGACGGACGTCGGGCGGAGAACCGATCGAGCAGCAGTTGCTCGTTCTCGATCACCCGGACCAGGTCGCCGTGTCCTTTGAGGGCCTCGATCTCGATCGCGTAGGCGTCGGGATCGAGATCCTCGGCGAGGGCCAGCGCGCGCTCGGCGGAGACCTCGAGGCTGGTCCGGTTGACCCGGTTCACCACCACGCCGGCCAGCGGCATGCCTTCATCGCTCAAGCGGTCGACAAAGTAGGCGGCTTCGCGCAGCGCATCCCGCTGTGGGGTGGCGACCACCACGAACGTGGTCTGGGGTGATGCCAGCAGCTGGAACGTCTGGTTGGCTCGCTGGCGGAAGCCGCCGAAGATCGCCTCGAACGCGGCGATGAAGGTCTGCAGGTCTCTCAGCAGACCGCCGCCGAGGATCTTGTTCAGCGCGCCCGCGACCAGGTTGAAGCCCACACTGACCAGTCGGAACGGACCGCGCGCGCCCGCCAGCAGCAACCGGAGGAAGCGGCCGTCGAGCAACGAGCTGAGATGCTCGGGCGCGTCCAGGAAGTCCAGCGCGGACCGGGCGGGTGGGGTGTCGACCACGATCAGGTCCCAGGACCCGCTTTCGACCGCCTCCGTATGGAGCTGGCCGAGCTTTTCCATCGCCATGTACTCCTGGGTGCCCGCGAACTGCGACGACAAGGCGACGTAGAACGGGTTCTGCAGGATCGAGGCCGAGGTCTCCGGCGTGGAATGAGCCAGCACGACCTCGTCGAACGTCCGCTTCATGTCGAGCATCATCGCGTCCAGGCTGCCGCCGGCGGTGGTGTCGATTCCCCGGACCGGCGCGGGCACGTTGTCGAGATCTCCGACGCCCAGCGATTGGGCCAACCGGCGAGCCGGATCGATGGTGAGGACCACGACCTTGCGTCCGGCCTCGGCCGCGCGCAGGGCCAGCGCGGCCGCGCCGGTGGTCTTGCCGACGCCCCCGGCCCCGCAGATCACCGCGATCCGAACGCGCTGGTCCGCGATCAGCTTGTCGACGTCGAGAAAGTCGGGGCTGGGCGTGCCGATCCGATCTCCGGGCTGAGGGGTCATGGGCTCGGACTTGGTCGTCCGAGTTCGGCCGGTACGGGATCTGCTGGCCGGGCTCATCGGTCGGGCTCCAGGTCGATCTGGGTCCGGAGACGGTCGGCGATCGTGAACACCGCGTTCTCGTCGATTCCGCCGGAATCGAAGGCCACCTCGGCCACGGGCATCCCGAACCCGTTCAGCACCGAGCGCCAGCGGCGGTGGTCAAGGATTCTGGTCGCCTCCATGGCGAACTCGACCGTCAGCGCCTTGTTCTCGGCCTCCTCGAAGCCGGGAACCCTGAGTTCGCCGTTGCCGTCGGCGAACTCCCGCAGTCGGACGTCGCTCAGCGGCATCGAGCGCACCATGTTGGCGATCACCGCACCAACGGCGATCCTGATCGGGGTGAGCTGTTCAATCGCCTCTTCGGTTTCGGTGACCGGCATGTCTTCCAGCAGGGTGACCAGGTGAACGACCGTGGTCGGAGCCCGCAGCATGGCGTTGATCGAATCGGCCTGACTGCGAATCGGACCCACCTTGGCCAGACCCGAGACGGCTTCGTGGATGTTGAGGAACTGCGCGATCCGGCCGGTCGGAGGTGCATCGAGCACCACGGCGTCGTATCCGTCGGGGAGGCCCTTCTGCTGACGTCGGACGGCTTCGTACACCTTCCCGGTCAGCAGCACATCCCGCAATCCGGGCGCGATCGAGGTCGCGAAGTCGACCGCACCAAACTTGTCGAGAGCCTTGGCGGCGAAGCCGAGGCGGTAGAAGGTCTCGAGATACTCCATCAGGGCGTCCTCGGCGTCGATCGCTAGACCGTGCACGCTGCCGCCGTCGGGGGTCCGAGTCAGTCGTGGCTCCTCCGACCCCACCAGCGGGGGCCGGCCGAACAGGTCGGTGATGCCGTGCCGACCCTCGACCTCGCAGACCAGGACGCGGCGTCCGACGGTGGCCAGTGCGCAGGCCAGGCCGACGGCGATGGTCGTCTTGCCGGTACCGCCCTTACCGCTGACGATGTGCAGGGTCTGCCGGGGCGGGCCGGTGG
>JAKDLH010000410.1 GCA_030452945.1 Microlunatus sp.
CCAAGCAGAACAAGAAGAAGAACGCCCGCGGGGTGTCCGGCAATCCGGCCAAGCGCAACGCCCCGAAACAGGCACCGGCCGCGGCCGACCCGGCGGCGGCTTTCGGCACCCCGCAGAGCATGGACCCGGCCGAGTTGCAGAAGGCGCTGGGCGACTTCCAGCTCCCGCCTGAGCTGACCAAGCGACTCGGCAAGTAGGGCCGGGACCTTGAGGGCGGACGTGCTCGGGGCCGATCGGCTGCATCTGCGCGGCGTTGTGCTGCCCGACGACCAGGACCGCGACCTGTGGGTGGTCGACGGCAAGGTTCGCTTGGAGCCGGTCCGAGACGCCGTCACCCTGAGCGATCGGTGCTGGTTGCTCCCGGGTCTGGTCGACGCCCACTGCCATATCGGCTTGGAGTCGACCGGCGAGGTCCCGTACGAGATCGCCGAGCAGCACGCGCTGACCGAGCGAGCGGCGGGCGCGCTGCTGCTCCGGGACGCCGGCAGCCCGGCCGACACCCGCTGGGTCCACGATCGCGAGGACCTGCCCCGACTGATCCGGGCGGGTCGACACATCGCCCGGCCCAAGCGGTATCTGCGCAACTTCGCGGCCGAGATCGAACCGGCGGACCTGGTGGCTGAGGTGGAGCGGCAGGCGCGATCCGGGGACGGCTGGGTCAAACTGGTCGGCGACTGGATTGACCGCGAGATCGGCGACCTCGCTCCGCTCTGGCCGGTCGAGATCGCCCGGGCCGGGATCGAGCGGGCGCATCAGCTCGGCTGCCGGGTGACGGCTCACGTGTTCGGTGAGCAGGCCGTGACCGAGTTGGTCGAGGCCGGGATCGACGGGATCGAGCACGGTACGGGGATCTCACCGGAACTGATTCCGCTGATGGCCGAGCGACAGGTCGCGCTGGTGCCGACCATGGTGCAGTTGGACAACTTCGAGACCTACGCCGCCCAGGCCGGGGACAAGTTCCCGGCCTATGCGACGCACATGCGGGCGCTGTATGCCCGGCGGCTGGACACGTTCGCGGCCGCCCACGACGCCGGCGTGCCGATCTACGCCGGGACCGATGCCGGCGGCCAGCTCCCGCACGGCCTGGTGGCGCAGGAGATCGCCGCCCTCGCCCCCATCCTGGGCGCCGAGGGGGCGCTCGCGGCGGGGTCGTGGGCCGCCCGGTCCTGGCTCGGTCATCCCGCCGAACTCACCGATGGCGCGCCGGCGGATCTGGTGGTCCTCGACGCCGACCCTCGGATCGACCTCGCGACCCTGCGTGCGCCGCGTTTCGTGGTGCTTCGTGGTCGGGTGGTCGAGGCCGCCTAAATCGCTAGTTGGGTTGGTCGGGCGTGCTCTGATGGTGTGGCGATGACGTCCTTCCCCTCGGCCGGCCGCCGGCTCACCGTGACGGTCCGGACCGGCCTGAGCGTCCTGCTGGCCATGGTGCTGCTGATCGGGGCGGGTACGGCGCAGCAGACCGCGTACGCCGACGACGTTCCGGTTACCGAGATCACGCTGTCGACCCCCGCCACCCCAGAGCCCGACGGCCGACCCGTCACCTTGGACACCTCGGTGTGGACCACCCAGCCCGGGGTGGCGAAGCCGACCATCGTGCTCGCCCACGGCTTCGGCGGCAGCAAGGCCGACAGTGCGGAGCCGGCCAAGTCTTTGGCCCAGGCCGGTTACACCGTGATCACCTATACAGCACGCGGCTTCAGCGCCTCCGGCGGTTCGATTCACCTCGGCGACGCCGACTACGAGGGCCGGGACGCGGTCCGGATCGTCGACGAGGCGGCGCGGCGACCGGAGGTCGCCAAAGTGGGCCAGGACCCGGTGATCGGCTTCGCCGGGGCGTCCTACGGGGGCGCAGCGAGCCTGCTGGCCGCCGGCCTCGACCCCCGGGTCGATGCCATCGCACCCGCGTTCACCTGGCACAGCCTGACCCAGGCGCTGCTGCCGCAACACGCGGTCGACGGCGCGCCGATCTCGCTGGCCGAGGTCACCCCCGACCAGGAGGTCGGGGTGTTCAAGCAGCGCTGGGCGGGATTGCTGTTCCTCAGCGGACTGGCGGGCAACGGCGGGGCATCGACCGGCTCCGCGGACGGTCAGGCACTGTGCGGACGATTCGCCGCCGACCTCTGCCGCGAGTACCGCAAGATCTCCTTGACCGGCAATCCGTCGGCCGGCCTGATCAATCTGCTCGACCGGTCCGCGATGGACCAGGTGCTGTCGCGGATCACCGCGCCGACGCTGATCGTGCAGGGCGAGGCCGACACCCTGTTCACCCTCGACCAAGCCGACGCCAACTTCCGCGGGCTACCGAAAACCACCCCAGCCGCGATGTCATGGGTAGCCGGCGGACACGACGGGGGCATCGACCTGGACGAACTGCTGCCGAGGCTGCAGTCCTGGTTCGACCGTTACCTCAAAACCGACGAAGCCGCCACCGTACCGCCGACGTTCAGTGCCGTGGTGCCCGCGACCGCGACAAACGGCCCGGTGCGCACCGCCCACGCGGCGGCAGCCAGGGCGGCCAGTGCGGCCG
>JAKDLH010000411.1 GCA_030452945.1 Microlunatus sp.
CCCCGAGCTGTCCCTGGACCCCCTGCGCGTCTTCGGCCCCCGCACCGGCAGCCGGATCATGCAGACCTTCCTCACCCCCCTGCGCAACGTCCGCCCCACCAGCGAACGAGGCGTGCTGCTCTCCGACGTCCTGGACCCCGCCTACCTGGAGAAGCACCAGCTGACCTCCTCCGGCGACCTGCTCGCCCACCTGCAGGACGGGTGCACCCTGCCCGACGCCGGCGAGCTGGCCCGACTCGTCAACGTCTTCGCCCGCCGCGAGATCGGCCGCGTCATCTTCGACGGCTCCGTCCCACCCCTGGACCTGTCCACCCGCGCCGTGGTGATCCGCACCCACACCCTCCAGCTGCCTTCGCGCGAAGAGCTCGAGCACGAGCACCTCTTCGCCCAGCTCGGCCTGGAGAAGCTCTTCGGCCGAGCCCTCAACGCGCTCATCGCCGCCCTCGCCCGCCACGTCTGCTTCGAGGACACCTCCACCCTGGCCGGCTTCGTGGTCTCCGAGGCTCACTCGATGACCATCTCCTTCGAGGGCGAGCGCGAGCTCGTCGACTTCGTGCGAGACGGTCGCAAGCACCGCGCCGTGGTGCTGCTGGACTCTCACGACCCCGAGGCCGACTTCGGCTCCCCGACCCTGCGCGGCCTGATCCCCACCCGCATCCTCATGCGCCACCGCGACAAGACCTTGGCCAAGCGCGGTCTGGCCTGGCTGGACCTGGACGCCGAGGACGAGCAGCTGATCGAGATGGTCCGCCACGACACCTCCCCCCTCGGCCCCGACGGCGCGGGCGTGCCCGTGCATCGTCGAGGCGAGGCCACTATGCGCGACATGTCCGGCAACGTCGGCCGGGTCAAGGTCCTGCTCCCTGCCCGTGAGGAGCGCGCCGCCGCGATCACCGCCGGCGGCTCGGCCTCCACCAAGAGCCGCCCTCAGGACCGGGAGACGGCATGACGTGGCTGCGAGCTCGCGGCCTCTGGATCCGGCGCGCACTATCGGTGATCGCCGGCTGGATGCTGCTGATGTTCGTGCGCGTGCAGTCCGCGGCCGCCGCCCCGATCGTGGCCGCCGACAAGATCGGCCAGACCCCACCGGCGCTGGCCTGGATCGACCTGAAGGACTCCCGCGGGATCTCGATCTGGAACTTCGAGATGTCGCTGGACCGGGGCGGCATCACCTCCCCGGACAAGTTCTTCTGGGCCTCGATCACCGACGCCTGCTGGGGCGCCTACCGGTCGTGGTGCGCGCTGTCGCTGTGGTTCCTTGACTGGGTCCTGTCCTTCACCTGGGTCCAGACGATCGCGGCCCCGCTGCTGTCGGTCGGCGATGCGATGCAGCAGGTCGTCACCCGCCTCGGCCTGGTCCCCACCTTCTTGACCCTGACCGCGCTGCTGGCCGGGCTGTGGATGCTCAAGGGCCGCCACACCACCGCGGTCTGGGAAGTCGGCATCGCCTGCGTCATCGCCGCCCTGGCCTCCGGCGTCTTCGCCCAGCCGGTCCAGATGATCGCCGGCCAGAACGGCTACATCGTCAAGGCCAACCAGACCGGCCAGGAGCTCGCCGCCGCCCTGGCCACCGGGGACGCCGCCGGCAAGAGCCCTGAGCAGCTGCGCCAGGCGCAGACCGGCCAGCTCGTCGACACCTTCATCCGCCAGCCCACCCAGATGATCAACTTCGGCCAGGTCCTCGACGGCGGCAAGTGCGAGGGCGCCTACAACGACGTCGTCAAGGGCGGGCCCTACGGCAACGAGTCCGACATCCGGGACAAGATCTCCGACTGCGACGACACCCTGGGCGAGTACGCCGCCAATCCCTCGGCCTCCATGGCGTTGGGCTCGATCGTGTTCTTCCCGGCCGCGTTCGTGATCTTGGCGATGTGCATGCTCCTTGGGGGGTCGGTGATCGCCGCGGCGGTCTGGGCGATGTTCCAGTCCCTGAAGGCCATCGTCACGTTCGTGACCGGGCTGCTGCCCGGCGGTGGCCGGGGGTCCCTGATGCTCACCGCAGCCGAGACCGTCGTGGCTCTGCTGCTGATCGTCTTCACCAGCGTCTTCCTGTCGGTCTTCCTGCTGGTGATCCAGGCGCTGTTCGCGGCCTCCAAGGGGGAGTCGATCCCGAAGACCTTCGTCATCGTCGACATCCTGATCATCGTCGGGATCTTCGTCTACATGCGTCAGCGCAAGCAGCTCAAGGCTGCCGCCCAGCGTCTGGCTCAGTGGATGTCCCAGCGCCCCGGGGGAGCTCCGGCCACCCGCCTGCCCGAGCGGTCACCCGGCATCGGTCTGGGCGCCGCGTCCACGGCCGTCCGCACCGCCACCGGCCTGGCTCAGCTGCGAGCTCAGCGCGCGGCCGCCAACCGGGAGGCCGGCCCCACCTTCGTGGACAACCGTCAGCAGGCCGCGGTCTTCTTCCCCTTCCCGCGCCGCAACGACGGCGGCAACGGCCCGTTGCCCCACGTCGACGTCGTACCGACCCCGCGCCCCGGCGGGGGAGGCCCCGGTCGACCGCAGCTGCCCGGCGGACCCGATCG
>JAKDLH010000412.1 GCA_030452945.1 Microlunatus sp.
GGGTTGCCGGGTGGCGCGCTCTCTCCCCCCCCCCCTCCCCCCAAAACCCCGCGCCACTTCCAAGGGGAGCCGGCACCCCACGATCCGACCGGGCTGGACCTGGCCCGCTCGATCGCCGACTCGGTCGGGGCCCACCGACGCCGTCGGCCCCGCCGCCGCCCCGACGCGAAGACCTCCCGAGTCGATCCGGTACGGTCCGGTGCCCGCCCCGACGACCGTGACCCCAAGCTGCTGAGCGACGCCCTCGACAACCTGGTCGAGTCGAAGGGCTGGAGCACCGACCTCGGGCTGCGGACGCTGCTGGCCCGCTGGCCTTCGCTGGTCGGAGCGACCAACGCCGCGCACTCCCAGCCGGAGTCCTACGCCGATACGGTGCTGACCGTGCGCGCCGAGTCGACGGTCTGGGCCACCTCGCTGCGCACTATCGCGCCGCAGCTCGTCGCCCGGCTCAACGAGCAGCTCGGTGACGGCACGGTGACGCGGGTCAAGGTCATCGGGCCCCGGGGACCTTCGTGGAAGAAGGGACCGCTGTCGGTCCGCGACGGCCGCGGCCCACGGGACACCTACGGCTGACTCCGACTGGTCAGCATCGGCAGCCGCCCGAGCGACCACGGACGCTGACAACCCGGTCGGCCGGAGCGCCGCGACCCGCTCCACCGTCTAGGCTGCCGCAGGTGATCTGGGCCGACCTCCGCGTCTTGGTGCTGGACACCGGCCGCGTCTGGTGGCGGACCCTGCCGCAGATCCTGGCCGTCTACCTGCTGGGCTGGCTCGGGGCCCGGTTGTCGCAGGTTCTGGCCATCCGGGCCGGGGAGTGGAACTCCTGGGCCGCTCTGGCCATCTTCTCCTTCGGGTTCCTGGCTCAGCTTGTGGCCATCGTGGTCATGCTGCAGATCGTCGGCCGCGAACTGGGAGTGCGGGACCTGATCCCGGCGGCGGAGGTGGCCGACGACGACCGGGATACCAGCCTGACCCGACTGGTCTCGATCACCCTGCTGCCGTTCCTCGGCATCTACGCCGCCTTCGGTGAGGTGTCAGCCAGGGCAGCCCAGCTGGCCAACGAGCAGCTGTTCCGCAGCGGGGTTCTCAGCGACGCACCGTCGGTCCTCGGCACGCTGCACACGGCCGCGACCGAGCACACCTGGGCGTTGGTCGCCGGGTTGGTGGCCATCTACCTCCTCCGCCGGGGACTCGATCTCCTGCACGAGCGCACCGGGCGCCGCGTTCTCGGACTCCTGGTCGCCCTGGTCGAGTCGTTCTTCCTGCTTGTGGTGATCATGGGTGGTATCCGGGTCTGGCAGCTGGGCAGGATCTGGTTGACCAACCGCGAGTTCATGGCCTGGTTGGCCACAGTGCGAGACGCCGTGCTGGACGCCCTGTCCGTGATTTCCATCCGCCTGCCTGCCGTCGTGATGCAGGTGATCGGTTTCATCGCCGACGAGATCTGGCCGCTGTTCTGGCAGGCGCTCGCCCAGCCGGTGATCTGGCTGGCGGTCGCCGCGCTGGTCTTCGGTTCTCAGGTGCTGTCGCTGGCCGAACTGTGGCGCAAAAGCAACCCGTATCTGGCGAAGGTGCCGGGTTCAACCGTGTTCGCCAGCCACGCCGAGAGACGCCGCGCCAGGGGTGCCCAACCGCCGCCTGCCGGAATCGGTCGGGCGGTGGTCGAGGTGAAGGAGGCGTTCCTCGGCGACATCGACGACAAGTATCTGCCCACGTTCCACTCGCTGCGCCTCGTGCTGCGCGCCGGTGTGGTGTTCCTCGGTGCCTACGTAGCCGTCTACTCCGCCATCGTGATGGCGGGCAACGCCGTCGAGATGCTCACCGATCAGCTCATCGGTGGGCGGCCGATCGATTTCTGGTACGCCTTCGGCCCGGCCCTCGGGTTGCTGCCCGACCTGCTGTTCGAGCCGCTGCGAATCTGCCTGTTGGCGGTGGCGTTCCGACGCTGCCTGGAGTTGTTCTGGGCCAAGACGCACGACCCCGCGACCGAGGAGTTCCCCGATCCGATGCGGTTGGCCGACCCGATCGCGATGCACGGCCGGATCGGGGAGCCGGCGGTCGCCACCGCGAAGGCGACTTCGTGAGCAGTCGAGGGGAGCGGCGGGTCAAGATTTCCCGCGACAAGCTGGTGGGGTTGGTTGTCGCCCTGGCGTGCCTGGCGTTCAGCGCGATCGGCTTGCGGGTCAACGATCCGCCGGAGTTCACCTACGTCGACGGGGTCCGCGACCAGCCGGTCAGCATCGAACAGTCCGAGGTCACCGTCGGCGAAGTCGGCGTGGGGACGCGACTGATCCGCAACGGCGAGATGCAGGCCGAGACCGAGGGCATGTTCGTGATCGTCGAGGTGACCTTGGCCGTGCCAGGCAACCGGCGGGTGAACCTGAACCATGCCCAGCTCATTACCAAGAGGCGCGCCTACGACGGCTGGTCGGGTGCCACCGTCCGTGCCGAGCCGGGGTTCCAGAGCGAGGAGCAGCTGATCTTCGAGGTTGATCCGGCCCAGATCGACGATCTGA
>JAKDLH010000068.1 GCA_030452945.1 Microlunatus sp.
GGGGTTCGCGGGCGGGCCGCCTCGCCCTCTTCCCGCCTGGCGTCTCCTCCGCGCGCGCCTGGGCGCGGCCCCGGGCCCGGGCCCGCCTCCCGGTGGTCCGCGAAGCCACGGCCGAGAGCGCATACGCGGCCGGCTTCTACGACGTCGCCCTGTCGGAGTTCCGGGCCATGCGACGAATGACCGGAGCTGATGACTTCCTGCCGGTGATGGCCGATTGCGAACGGGCGCTGGCGCGTCCCCAAGCCGCCCTGAAGATTGCCAATGAAGCTCGAGGGAAGCGGCTCGACCCGGCGCTGGCCATCGAGATGATCATCGTGGAAGCCGGCGCTCGAGCCGATTTGGGGCAACTGGCCGAGGCCCGCAGAGTCCTGCACCAGGCGGTGCTCGATCTGGACGACCGGCGTCGTGCTGGGAGGGAAGTGGCCGCAGCCCGGCTCTATTACGCCTACGCCGATACCCTTGAGCGTCTCGGCCAGGAGTCCGACGCGCGGAACTGGTTCGACCAGGCGGCCGACCTGGACGCCGAGGGACAGACCGACGCGGCGGAGCGGCGCGATCTGCTGGACGGCATGCGGATTGAGTTCGACGACTCCGAACCCGAGGAGACGGACAGCATCACCCAGGCCGACGACACGACGAACGGCGGCTCCGCCGGCGTCAGCCGATGACCGCACTGATCGACGACTACGACACTGCCCTGTTCGACCTGGACGGGGTGGTCTACCTGGGTCCAGCTGCGGTCGACGGCGCGGCCGACGGTCTGCGAGCCCTACGGAACCGAGGAACTCGGGTTGGTTTCGTCACCAACAACGCGGCGCGGCCGCCGGCTGCGGTGGCCGAGCACCTCAAGCAGTTGGGAATCGCCGCCACAGCGCACGACATCGTGACGTCGGCCCAAGCCGGGGCGGAGCTGGCGGCCCGACGCGTCGCGGCCGGTTCGAAGGTTTTGGCCGTCGGCGGCGACGGTGTATGGCAGGCGCTCGAGGAGGTGGGTCTGGTCGGCGTGGGATCGGCCGAGGATCGCCCGGTGGCCGTGCTGCAGGGGTTCGGCTTCGATCTCACCTGGAACCAGTTGAACGAGGCCGCGATCGCCATCCACCGCGGCGCTCACTGGGTGGCCACCAACACCGACCCGACGCGGCCCACCGAGCGCGGCATCGTGCCGGGGAACGGGGCCGCCGTCGACGCCGTCCGACAGGCTGTCGACGTCGACCCGGAGGTCGCGGGCAAACCGTACCGCCCGCTGGTCGAGGCGACCATCACCCGGCTCGACGCCCGGCACCCGATCTTCGTCGGGGATCGACTCGACACCGACATCGCCGGCGCGGCGACCGTCGGGATCGACAGCATGCTCGTCCTCTCCGGGACCCATGGCGCGGCCGACCTGGTAGCCGCCGATCCGGGCACCCGTCCCACCCATCTCGGTTTCGATCTGCGGGAACTGCTGCGGCCGGCGCGGGTGCTGGCCGAGCGGCCGGGAGAAGTCAGCTGTGGGCGGCAGACCGCGGTCATCGACTCCGGCCGGGTCGCGCTGGTTGGCACACCGCAGGAGCGAGACGGCGCGGTCGACGCGCTATGGGCAACCGCCAACCTGTGCTGGCGAGCCACCGATCTCGGTTGGCAGGTCGACCCGACACCGGCGATCGCAATGGTCAGCCCAGTTCTCAGCAGGCGCTGAACCCGCGCCGATGGGCTCGGAGGCTGCCCATCGCGAGTGGCCCGGTCGTGTGCGTAACGCGTCAAGCGGGCTACCGTTGGCGCACCACGAGCAATCAGCGGAGGCGGCGGCATGGTCGGAGAGCAGATCCAGAACTACGTGAATCTGGTCGCGGGCCTGCGGCGCGCCACCAAGGCGAAGGCGTCCGAGGCAGCCCAGGGATTGCTGTCGGCTACCGGACTGGACGACGTCGCCGCCGACGCCAGCGAGCGGGTCAGCATCCTGGCCGAGGAGATCTTGGCCGCGAGCCGGGCGAATCGGGAGTTGCTGGTCACACTGATCAACACCGAGGTCGACAAGGCTTCAGCCAGACTCGGCTTCGCGCGGACCGAGGACGTAGACCTCCTTCGCGGCGAGGTGGCTGCGCTGCGGATTCTCTTGACCGAGCAGTCGGCGCGGGCCGAGACCGCCGAGGCCGCCGCCACAGCCGCCACGGCGGTGGCGACCGCCGCCGCGGTCGTGGCGGAGGAAGCCGCGGTATCCGCGGAGGAGATCGGCAGCACGCCTCAGCCATCGACGAAGACGGCACCGACGAAGAACGCACCGGCGAAGAAGGCGCCGGCCAGGAAGTCCACCGCCACGAAGACACCGGTCAAGAAGGTGCCGGCTACGAAGGCCGCGGCCAAGGGGGCGCCGGCCGCGCATACCGGGGCCAAGAAGAGCACCGCCAAGAAGCGCACCGCCAAGAAGACGCCGGTGGAGCAGAGAGCGACGACCAAGAAGGCTGACGCGACGCCCGAGGCGGCGGCAACGGCGGGGGGCCGGCGATCCCCGGGCAAGACCGTGCCCGCACCGACCACGGCTCCGGCGGACAGGTGAGCAACAACCAGGCGGCATCCGGATCGGGGAACGTCACCGGCTCCCTGGACGCCCCGATCGCTCCGCCGACGACAGGGCTACCGGAGGCCGATGACGCCCTGAGACGGGTGGCAGAACTGAGCCAGCGCCCGGTGGGTGAGCACCCGGACGTCCTCGCCGCAGCACACGAGGCCCTGCACATCGCGCTGCAAGCCCGGGAGTGATCACCAGGTGGGCGGCGCTGACCGGGTGCGGCTCGACCGCGTCTTGGCCGAACGAGGTCTGGTCAGATCCCGGTCCGCGGCGACGGAGTTGATCCGCCACGGCCGGGTCCGGGTCAACGGCCGGCCCGTCAGCCGGGCCTCGATCCTGGTGGGTGGCCGCGACCACGTCGAGGTCGAGACCGACCCGTACGTCTCCCGGGCCGCTCACAAGCTCGCCGGAGCGCTGGCTGACTTGTCGTTGGACATCGCCGATCTATCCGCCCTCGACGCGGGGGCTTCGACCGGCGGCTTCACCCAGGTCCTGCTCCGCGGCGGTTGTCGTGAGGTGATCGCGGTGGACGTCGGTCACGATCAGCTCGCGGATCTCATCCGCAGCGACCCGCGAGTACGAGTCCTCGAGCGCCTGAACGTCCGCGATCTCACCCTGCGGCATCTCCACTCCCGGAGGGTCGACCTCGCCGTGGCCGACCTGTCCTTCATCTCGCTGCGCATGGTGCTGCCAGCTTTGACCGCGGCGGTGCATCCCGCGGGATCCCTGCTGCTGATGGTCAAACCACAGTTCGAGGTGGGACGGGACCGGCTGGGTGAGGGCGGGGTGGTCCGCTCACCACAACTGCACCAGGCCGCGATCTCCGGGGTCGTCGACGCGGCCGCGGAACTCGGCTGGTTCGCTGTCGCGGTGGTACCGAGTCGGCTGCCCGGTCCGTCTGGAAACCGCGAGTTCTTCGTCCTGCTCCGTACCCACGCGCCGGAAGCACCGGTCGATCTCGAGGTCTCTTTGGGCGTGACCACTGGGTAACCAATGACCCTGACCGACGCCTCCCCGGCGCGCCCTGCACAGCTATGCCCTGCACACCTATGCTGGGGCAGGTGACGCCGCCGGAGACCCTCGCCACGCGCCGGGTGGCCGTCCTGGCCCACATGGGTCGCCGGGAGGCCGTCGTGACGGCGGCCCGGCTGATCGAGAAGCTGGCTGCGGCCGGCATGGTCGCCGTCGTCCCGGCAGCCGACGTGGCCGTCCTCACCGAGCGGCTCACCGACACCGCGGTCGTCGGTTTCACCGCCGAGCAATTTGCCGAGCACACCGACGATGTCGAGCTGATGCTCGTGCTGGGCGGCGACGGCACGATCCTGCGGGGCGCCGCGTTGGTGATCACGTCCGACATCCCGCTGCTGGGGGTCAACCTCGGTCATGTCGGGTTCCTGGCCGAGGCCGAATCGTCGGAGATCGACAGCATCGTCGAGCACGTGGTGAACCGTACGTACACGGTGGAGGAGCGGTTCACCATCGACGTGACTCTGCGGGAGCAGAACAAGATCATCTGGTCGTCGTTCGCGGTCAACGAGGTGTCGATTGAGAAGGCCGCCCGGGAGCGGATGCTGGAGATCGCCGTCGCGGTGGACGACTGGCCACTGTCGCGTTGGGCCTGCGACGGGATGCTGGTCGCCACCCCGACCGGTTCGACGGCGTACGCCTTCTCCGCTGGTGGTCCGGTGTTGTGGCCCGAGCTGGACGCGTTGCTGCTGGTGCCGCTGAGCGCCCACGCCCTGTTCTCCCGGCCGCTGGTGCTCGGTCCAACCTCGGTGATCACGGTGCAACTGATCCACGCCTCCCGCACTCATGGAGTGGTCTGGTGCGACGGCAGCCGGTCGATCGAGCTGCAAGAAGGAATGGAGATCGAGGTCGGTCGCGGCGAGCATCGACTCCGGCTGGCCCGGCTGTCGCAGTCCCCGTTCAGCAACCGGTTGGTGCACAAGTTCCAGCTGCCGGTGGACGGGTGGCGAGGTAGCGCCGAGCGGCGGATGCGGCACCGCGCGGGCACGGAGCTGGCGTCCCCGCGCCGCCCGGGCGGGCAGGACTGGTGATCACTGAGTTGCGGATCACCGACCTCGGGGTGATCAACGCTGCCGTGCTCGCGCTGCATCCCGGTCTGACCGTGGTGACGGGAGAGACCGGTGCTGGCAAGACCATGATCGTCACCAGCATCGACCTGCTGCTCGGCGGGCGCGCGGATTCGAAGGCGGTGCGTCACGGGGCCCGGCGTGCGGTGGTCGAGGGTCGGTTCACCGCGTTGTCGCCCGAGACCGTACGCCGGGTGCAGGAAGCCGGTGGTGAACTCGACGACAATGCGGCCGATCGTGACCTGGTCGACCACCACCTGGCTGAGGTGGGCGTCGAGCTGCTGGTCGCTCGTCAGATCACCCCCAGCGGCCGGACTCGAGCCTTCGTCGGGGGAGCGCAGGTTCCGGTAGCACTCAGTGCCGAGCTGGTCGGCGACCTGGTCACCGTGCACGGGCAGTCCGAGCAGGTCCGGCTGGCCGGCCGGGACCAGCAGCGCGAGCTGCTGGACCGGTTCGCCGGCACCAGTCATCAGATGACGCTGGCGGACTACCGCAGCTGCTACCACGAGCATCGCTCCGCCGTGGCCGAGCTCGGTCGGCTGCGAACGCAGGCGCAGGAGCGCGCTCGGGAGATGGACCTCCTACGGTTCGGTCTGGACGAGATCACTGGAGTGGCACCGCAACCGGGAGAGGACCTGTCGCTGGCCGAGGAGGCTCGACGGTTGCAGGCCGGGGATGACCTGCGCCACGAAGCCGGCGTGATGATCGAGGCGATCGCGGGCTCCGACGATGAAGCCGGTGGCGCCATGGCGACCCTGGCGGCGGCCCGCCAGGCCGCCGATCGCCTCGTGATCGCCGACGACTGCGCGCAGCCACTGGCGGACCGGATCCGCGAGATCGGGTATCTGCTGAGTGATCTCGCCGGTGACGTGTCGCGTTATCTGGACGGGTTGGAGGTCACCCCGGGCCGGCTCGAAGAGGTCGCCGCCCGACGGTTCGAGCTGGCTGGACTGCTCCGCAAGTACGGGTCGAGCTGCGACGAGGTGCTGGACTGGGCCGTCCGAGCCGGCGCCCGCCTCGCCGAGCTCGAGCAGACCGACGACCGAATCGAGGAGCTGAACGATCGGACCATACTGCTCGGCCAGCGGCTCGAGCAGCTGGCGGTCCGACTGCGGGAGGCGCGAACGACGGCGGCCTCAGAATTCGTGGACCGAGTCCGCGTCGAGTTGGCCGCGCTGGCCATGCCGCACGCCAGACTGCGGTTCGAGCTGTCGGTGATCGAACTTGGCCCCCACGGCGGCGACCAAGTCGACCTGCTCTTCTCCGCCAATCCCGGCAGTGAGCCGCGCAGCCTGGGCAAAGTCGCCTCGGGCGGTGAGATGTCTCGGGTCCGGCTGGCGGTCGAGGTGGTGCTGGCCGCCGGTGGCGGGTCGGTCACCTTCGTCTTCGACGAGGTCGACGCCGGCGTCGGTGGGGCCGTGGCGGTCGAAATCGGGCGGCGGCTGGCGCTGCTGGCCCAGCACCGACAGGTCATCGTGGTGACCCACCTGGCCCAGGTCGCCGCCTTCGCCGACCGACACTACGCGGTGATCAAGTCCGATGACGGTCAGGTCACCACCAGCGGCGTACGAGAGGTCGCCGAGCGTGATCGCGCGGTCGAGCTGGCCCGCATGATGGCGGGGCTGGAGACCACCGAATCCGCGCTCGCGCACGCTGGCGAGCTACTCGACCTGGCGGCACGCTGAGTCTCCATGTGGCCGGTTTCTCGTAATTTCATCCGTGGATGGAATTTCCCGGTCCAACCCAGCCTGGTTGCGTCCAAAGGCCGTCCGTGGATGGAAATTCCCGTCGGTTCTCGGTCAACGCCGTGCGGCGATCGGACCGCCCCATCGCGTCACCGGGTAGGCTGAAGGCCCGTGGGATCCCGCGAGCACCAAACCAAGCATCTCTTCGTCACCGGCGGGGTCGCGTCCTCGCTCGGCAAAGGGCTGTCCGCCTCCAGTTTGGGCAGCCTGTTAGTGGCTCGAGGTCTGCGGGTCACAATGCAGAAGCTCGACCCTTATCTGAACGTGGATCCGGGCACCATGAACCCGTTCCAGCACGGCGAGGTGTTCGTCACCGAGGACGGCGCCGAGACCGATCTGGACATCGGCCACTACGAGCGGTTCCTCGATGTGAACCTGGCCGCCAACGCCAACGTGACCACCGGCAAGGTCTACTCAACCGTGATCGCCAAGGAGCGGCGCGGGGACTACCTCGGCGACACCGTGCAGGTGATCCCGCACATCACCAACGAGATCAAGGATCTGATGTTGGGCATGGGTGGTCTCGACATCGACGTGGTGATCCATGAGATCGGCGGCACCGTCGGCGACATCGAATCGCTGCCCTTCCTGGAGGCGGCGCGCCAGGTGCGCCACGATGTCGGACGGGAGAACTGCTTCTTCCTGCACGTGTCGCTGGTGCCCTACATCGGTCCGAGCGGCGAACTGAAGACAAAACCCACCCAGCACTCGGTCGCGGCGCTGCGCCAGGTGGGCATCCAACCGGACGCGATCGTGTGTCGCTGCGACCGAGAGATCCCAGAGTCGGTCAAGCGCAAGATCTCGCTGATGTGCGATGTCGACGTCGAAGCCGTGGTGGAGAACACCGACGTGCCCAGCATCTACGATCTGCCGAAGGTGCTGCACTCCGAGGGACTGGACGCCTACGTGATCCGCCGACTCGACCTCCGGTTCCGCGATGTCGACTGGACGGTGTGGAACGACCTGCTTGATCGCGTGCACAACCCCCGCGAGGAGGTCGTGGTCGCTTTGGTCGGCAAGTATGTCGACCTGCCGGACGCCTACCTGTCGGTGTGCGAGGCGTTGCGAGCCGGCGGCTTCGCCAACCGGGCCAGGGTCGTGGTGCGTTGGGTGGCCTCCGACGCCTGCGAGACCGCTGAGGGTGCCGCGCGCGCGTTGCAGGACGTCGACGGTGTGTGTGTGCCCGGCGGCTTCGGCATCCGGGGCGTGGAGGGCAAGGTCGGGGCGATCCGGTACGCGCGAGAGAACCAAATCCCGATCCTGGGCCTGTGCCTCGGCCTGCAGTGCATGGTGATCGAGGTCGCCCGTCATCTCGCCGGTCTGACCGGCGCCGACTCCTCGGAGTTCACCCCCGACGCGCCGCACCACGTGATCGCGACCATGGCCGAGCAGATCGCCATCGTCGAGGGCCAAGGAGATCTGGGTGGATCGATGCGCTTGGGCTCCTATCCGGCCGAGCTGCAGCCGGGATCGGTGGTGGCCAAACAGTACGGGCAGACCGAGGTCGCCGAGCGTCACCGGCACCGTTACGAGGTCAACAACGCCTACCGCGACGAGCTGGAGGCGGCGGGTCTGGTGATCAGTGGGACGTCGCCGGACTCTCGTCTGGTGGAGTTCATCGAGCTGCCCGCCGAACTCCATCCTTACTTCGTGGCCACGCAGGCCCACCCGGAGCTGAAGTCACGGCCAACGGTGCCGCACCCCCTCTTTGTGGGGCTGGTGGAGGCGGCACTGGAGCGACGGCTGTCGACGCGACTGCCAGTGGAATCCGCCTCATGAGCCGGGTCGAGGGTGCGGCATCGGCGAAGCTGGGTGGAAGAGAGCTGAGCCGGGCGGAGCTGGCGGACGAGTCGGTCCGCTGGCCGACCGTCGCCGAACGGATCCTGGGGGTCGGGCACTTCACCACGTTCGTCCAGGACGACATCACCGCGCCGAACGGTCAGACGCTGACCCGGGAATATCTGAGCCATCCCGGCGCGGTCGGCATCATCGCGCTGGACGCCGACGGTCGGGTCGCGGTGGTGCACCAGTACCGACACGCGGTCCGACACCGGCTGGTCGAGCCGCCCGCTGGCCTGTTGGACGTCGACGGCGAGGCCTACCTCGTCGCCGCGCAGCGGGAGCTGGCCGAGGAGGTCGGTCTGGCCGCGGACACCTGGCAGGTGCTGGTCGAGGTCTTCACCACCCCGGGCATCGTGGGCGAGAGCCTGCGCGTTTATCTGGCGCGCGACCTGCGTCCGACGAAGGCGCCGGACGGCTTCGTGGCCAGCGGCGAGGAGGCCGAGATGGAGTTGGGGTGGGCTCCGTTGGCCGATCTGGTCGACGCCGTCCTGGCCGGAGACGTGCACAACCCGACACTGGTCAGTGGCGTACTGGCGGCCTGGGCGGCTCAGTTGAAGGGCGACGGGTTCGCGTCGTTGCGGCCAGCTGACGCGCCCTGGCCGGCTCGCGACGGGCTCCGGCCGGGCCGGGCGGGCTAGCATCGAGGAACCTCGCCGCCTGCTCGCACTCAGTGACCAAGAGGCCGGGTCGCGCGTAGCGTGGCGGAATGGACCACGCCCTGTTCGTGCTGACCAACGCCCAGGCCGGATCGGAAGATCGGGAGCAGCTCCACCGAGCGGAGGCCGTGTTGCGGACCGGGGCCGAGGTGGAGGTCAAGGCCACCAGCGGACCGGATGAGCTGGACTCGGCCCTCGACCAGGCCGACGGGCGGACGGTGGTGGTGGCCGGGGGCGACGGGAGTCTGCACCTGATCGCGTCCAGGCTGTACGAGCGGGGCGAGCTGGCCGGCACGGTGCTCGGTCTGATCCCGCTCGGTACGGGCAACGACTTCGCCCGCGGTACCGGGGTGCCGCTCGACGTCGAAGCCGCGGCGCGCGTTCTGCTGGCCCGCAACGTCGAGGATCTCGATCTCATCGTCGACGACCTGGGCCACATCACGGTGAACAACGTGCACCTCGGGATCGGCGCCGATGCGTCCCGCTACGGAGCGCGCTGGAAGGACCGGCTCGGCCGGGTGGGCTACCCGATCGGTTTGCTGCAGGCGGCTTTCGCCGACCCGTACCGACTGCGGGTCGTGGTCGATGACGAGATCGTGGTCGACCGGGAGCAGCCGCTGCTGGAAGTCTCGCTCGGCAACGGCGCCACCGTCGGTGGCGGGCTCGCCCTCAATCCCGGCGCCGAGCCGGACAACGGCCGAATCGACGTGCTGGTGGCCAAGGCGACCGGCCTGCCGCGTCGGCTGAGCTATGGGGTCGACCTGTTCCGGGGCCGACATCCGCAGCGTCGCGACGTGGTGCGCCGCCCGGGTCACCACATCCAGGTCAGTGGGGACCCCGTCTACCTGAGTGCTGACGGCGAGATCGCGGGACCGGTCACCGCTCGAGAGTGGCGACTGCTACGCAACGCGGTGCGGGTGATCCTGCCCTAGGATGCGGCCATGAGGGTAGGCGTCCCGTCCGAGGTCAAGAACCATGAGTACCGGGTGGCCATCACCCCCGCGGGTGTCCAGGAGTTGGTGGGCCACGGCCACGACGTCATTGTCGAGGCCGGTGCCGGACTCGGCTCCTCGATCACCGACGCCGAGTTCGCGGCGGCCGGCGCGGCCATCGCGCCCGGGCCCGAGCAGGTGTGGGGCGACGCTGAGATGATCGTGAAGGTGAAGGAGCCAGTCGCCGCCGAGTACGGTCGGTTGCGGCCGGGCCAGGTGCTGTTCGGCTACCTGCACCTGGCCGCCAACCGGGACTGCACGCATGCGCTGCTGGATCGCAAGGTGACCGGGATCGGGTACGAGACCGTCCAGTCGCCCTCGGGCCGGCTCCCACTGCTGGCCCCGATGAGTGAGGTCGCCGGTCGGCTCGCGCCGCAGGTGGGGGCCTATCATCTGATGCGTCAAGGCGGCGGTCGAGGCACCTTGATGGGCGGTGTTCCCGGGGTCCACCCGGCCAAGGTGGTGGTGATCGGGGCCGGAGTCGCGGGTATGAATGCGGCCGCGATCGCGCTCGGCATGCAGGCCGAGGTGCTGCTGCTGGACGACGATGTCGACCGGCTGGCGGAGGCCGACAAGATCTACCAGGGACGGCTGCAGACGATCGCCTCGAACGCCTTCGAGATCGAGCGAGCCGTGCGCGATGCGGATCTGGTGATCGGCGCCGTTCTGGTGTCCGGCGCGAAGGCGCCGACCGTGATCAGCAACGAACTGGTGGCGCGGATGAAGCCGGGCAGCGTCCTCGTCGATGTCTCCATCGATCAGGGTGGCTGCTTCGAGGACAGCCGGCCGACCACCCACGCCGAGCCGGTCTACATGGTTCACGACTCGGTCTTCTGCTGCGTCGCGAACATGCCGGGGATGGTGTCGTACACGTCGACGTACGCCCTGACCAACGCCACCCTCCCGTACACGCTCAAGCTGGCCGACCACGGCTGGAAGGCGGCCTGTCAGGCCGATCCGGTCCTGGCGCCCGGGCTGAACACCCACGACGGCGAGGTGACCAACGCCGCGGTTGCCCACGCCCACGAACTCGCGCACCGCCCACTGGCCGATGTGCTCGATTGAGTGGCCGCCGCAGCGAACGGCCTGGACCAGGTGGTTGCGAGCTATCTGGACCACCTCCGGGTGGAACGGGGCTCGTCGCCGCACACCGTGGCTGCCTATCGACGAGATCTCCGGCGCTACCTGAGGTTCCTGCAGACGCGCGTCGTCAGCGACATCGATCAGGTGACGCCGGAGCTGGTCGGCGAGTTCGCGGCCGAGCTGCGCGAGAGTCCCCTTGCTCCGGCCAGCGTCGCACGCACGATCGTGGCCGTCCGCAGTCTGCACCGGTTCGCGGTCGACGACGGGCTCGCAAAGGCCGACCCGGCCCGGGAGGTGAGTCCGCCCCAAGCTGCTCGACGACTGCCAAAAGGTCTCAGCGTGGGCCAGATCCAGGCGCTGTTGGCGAGCCCGTTGACCCAGACCCCGCTCGGCCTGCGCGACGCGGCGTTGTTGGAGTTGCTGTACGGCACCGGCGCCCGGATCACCGAGGTCGTCTCGCTCGACCTCGACGACGTGACCCGGGTAGTCGACGCCACACCGGAGGAAGCGGTTGGGCTGCGGCTGTTCGGCAAAGGAAACAAGGAACGCTGGGTGCCCATCGGCTCGTACGCGCGGGTCGCCTTGGGCGCCTACCTGACTCGAGCCCGCCCCGGCCTCCTCGCCTCGGGTCGCGGCACCGCGGCGCTGCTGGTCAACAGCCGCGGTGGCCGACTGTCTCGGCAGAGCGCGTGGACGATTCTGCGGACCCACGCGGAGCGCGCAGGCATCACCGCCGACGTGTCGCCGCACACCCTCCGGCACAGCTACGCGACCCACCTGCTCGAGGGCGGCGCAGACGTCCGGGTGGTGCAAGAGCTGCTTGGTCACGCTTCGGTGACCACCACCCAGATCTACACGATGGTCACCGTCGACCACCTCCGTGAGGTCTACCGCTCGGCTCATCCGCGGGCGATGGGCTGAACCAGTTAGGCTGCGGCGATAGCCTGGCGGGCCGAGGCGCAGGCGTTTGCGTGCGCGGGCGGACCGCAGTGGAGGAGGAGTCGCGGGTGGAGCATTCCGGCGACGGTGAGCACGGCGACGCGCTGTTCGAGACCCCGATCGAGATCCGAGACGGCCGGCGACCGGCTGCGGAGCCGACCGATCTTGTCGAACCCAAGGGTCCCGAGCTGGGCCTCACCGGCCGGGTCTGGCCCGAGCTGCCCGAGCCGGAACCGCTGACCGAGCACGGCCCGGCGGTGGTGATCGCCATCTGCAACCAGAAGGGCGGGGTGGGCAAGACCACCTCCACCATCAACCTCGGGGCTAGCCTGGCCGAACTGGGTCGCACCGTCCTGCTCGTTGACTTCGACCCTCAGGGCTCGCTCTCGGTCGGACTGGGGCTGAACCCACACACCCTCGAGCTCAGCATCTACAACCTTCTGCTCGGTCGCGACGCGACCGTGGAGGAGGTGATCCAGCCCAGCGCGATCGAGGGCCTCGACATCTTGCCCGCCAACATCGACCTGTCGGCGGCGGAGATCCAGCTGGTGTCCGAGGTGGCCCGGGAGCAGACTCTGCAGCGGCTGCTCCGCCAGGTTCGCGCCCGCTATGACGTCATCCTGATTGACTGTGCCCCCTCGCTCGGACTGCTCACCATCAACGCGTTGACCGCGGCGGACAAGGTGATCATGCCGATGGAGTGTCAGTTCTTCGCCCTGCGCGGGATCGCGCTGCTAACTGACACGATCGGCAAAGTGCAGGACCGGCTCAATCCCGATCTGGAGATCCTCGGCATCCTCGGCACCATGTACGACCCGCGTACCCTGCACACCCGGGAGGTGATGGAACGAGTGGTGGAAGCGTTCGGCGACACCGTGTTCCACTCGGTGATCCGGCGGACGATCAAGTTTCCCGAAACCACTGTCGCGGGCGAGCCGATCACCGCGTACGCGCCCACGTCGACAGCCGCGGAGTCCTACCGGACCTTGGCCAGGGAAGTTCTGCTGCGGTGTCGCGCCGCGTGAAGTTGCCGGGTGCCTCGGAGTTGTTCCGGCCTACCGGGTCCCCGTCCCCAG
>JAKDLH010000069.1 GCA_030452945.1 Microlunatus sp.
CGACCAAGGCCGAGAGGATCATCGCCGGCATGTACAGCGCCGGCGGGACCAGCATCCAGGCCAGCGCCGCAGACACCACCAGCAGGCCCATCACCGCCGCCGTCTTGGTGATGACGTCGTCGAACGTCATCTTCGGCTCAGTGCTGACCGGCGGCTGGCCGTAGCCCTGTTGCTGGGCGTACGGATTCTGACCGTACTGCGGGCTCTGACCGTACTGTTGGTTCTGGGGCGCTGCAGGTGTGAACGCGTCCTGCTTGGAGAGGATCGGGTTCGAACTGCGCAACATGGGTATGGTCCTCCTGGGATCCGGCACCGCGGTGGTGTCGTGACTAGTGTATGCAACGCGCGACGCGCGGCGACTGTTCCGCAGGCAGTAAGCCGCTGAGTCTTACGACCCGATGACTGCGCGATGTTGGCTGATTGGCCTAACGTCTTCAGGTATGGCGACGAGCACTGCGACCGAAGTGGACCTGGACCACCTTCGTCGCCGTACGCTCGGCCTGCTCGCGATCGGGCAGATCCTGGGAGGGCTGGGGACCGGGGCGGCTCTGTCGATCGGCGCGCTGGCCGCCAACCAGCTCGCCGGTGAGAGCTGGTCGGGCATGGCCGCCACCATGAGCACGCTCGGCGCCGCCTTGCTGGCGGTGCCGCTGGCTCGGCTCGCGGATCGCCGAGGGCGCCGGATCTCGCTCAGCATGGCGGCCCTGATCGCTGCCGCCGGGGTCGCGTTGTGCGTGCTCGGCATGGTGCTGAGCGCGGTTGTCGTCCTCTTCGTCGGGCTGGCCGGCGCCGGCGCGGCTACCGCCGCCGCGCTCCAGTCCCGATTCGCCGCGACCGACCTCGCCCGGCCCGCCACCCGCGGCCGGGATCTTTCCCTGGTGGTCTGGTCGACCACGATCGGAGCCGTGATCGGCCCCAACTTGGCCGAGCCGGGCGAGGTCGTCGGCCAGGCCATCGGGTTGCCCCCACTCTCGGGTGTGTTCGTCTTCGCCGTCTTCGCCCAGCTGCTGGCCGCGGGAGCGTACGCCCTGTTCCTGCGACCTGATCCCCTGTCGGTGAGCAAGCAGCTCGGACTCGATGTGCCCTCGGCGACCGGGACCGTCGCGCACCCGGCCGAGCGAAGAGTGCGCGGGAACCTGGCAATGGTGCGGCTGGCGATCCTGGCCGTCGCACTCAGCCACGCGACCATGGTCGCCCTGATGGCCATGACGCCGGTGCACCTGGTGCACAACGGCGCGACGCTGTCGATCGTCGGACTCACCATCAGCCTGCACATCGCCGGCATGTTCGGCCTGTCACCGGTGTTCGGCATCCTGTCTGACCGGCTGGGCCGGATCCCGACCATCCTGCTCGGTCAGACGATGCTCGTCGTCGCAGCTCTCGTGACGGCCTTTGGCGCGCAGACTTACGGCCTGGTGATCACCGGCCTGATCCTGCTGGGCCTGGGCTGGAGCGCCTCCACAGTGGCCGGCGCCGCGCTGCTCAACGACGCTGCACCCGTCGCGAAACGGGTACGCCTGCAGGGGCGCAGCGACATGGCCATGAACTTCGCCGGCGCCCTGGGCGGTGCGGTGTCCGGCCCGGTGCTCGCGTTCGTCGGTTACCAGGGCCTGGCCTGGGGACTGTTGCTGCCGATCGCCGTGGTAGTCATCGCCTCCGTGTGGGGCATCCGGCGCACCCTCAACGCCCCGGCACGACTCACCTAGCCGCACCACTGTCTGGGGGCTGCCGGCTGGCACCCGATGGCTGGCGTGCCCCCGGTGGGACTCGAACCCACACTTGGGCGGGTTTAAGCCGCCTGCCTCTGCCGGTTGGGCTACGGGGGCCCGATCGGGTGATCCTAGCCATCGCGTAGCGGTCCGCCACGTGCGTGCCGCACGCCGTCGCGGATCGACGCGGCGCCGGTGAGGTCGCGGATCGAGGCGCCGCCGGTGAGAAGGAGGTAGCCCACCCCGATAGGGCGCGTACCGCTGCGAAACCTCCTTCTCGTCGCGTCAGGCCGTCATCCGCGACAAACTGCCATCGCGGTTGGGATCACGACCGCAGCAGTTCGAGCGCGACGCCGTCGAGGAGGTCGGTCTCACTGACCACCATGATCCCTCCGACCCGACGGCCAAAGCGCTCCGCGATCAGCGCGCCCGCGGTGATCACGTCGGCGCGGCCGGCCTCCACCGGTCCCAGGGCCCGGATCTCCGACACGCTCAGGGCCGCGAGCTGGTCGACCAGTGTGCTCAGCTGTTCGGCTTCGACCACCGACCCGTGTACGCGATCCCGGTCGTAGCTGCCCAGACCCTGACGGATCGCCGACAGCGTCGTCACCGTGCCAGCGACGCCGATCCAGCTGCCGACAGCGGCGAGGGCCCCGTCGAAGCCATCCAGGCCATCTAGGCCGTCGAGCAGTCGGTCCACGTACGCGGTCGCCGCGTCCCGACGCTCGCTCGGTGTCGGACCGGTCAGGCCGAAGCGCTCGGTAAGCCGCACCGAGCCGGCATCCAGCGAGGCGGCGCCCCAGATCGTCCCGTCGAGCCCCCCGATGACCAGCTCGGTCGAGCCACCACCGATGTCCATGACTAGCACCGGCGCATTCTCGACCGTCACGCCGCTCAGCGCGCCGACGAACGAAAGCCGGGCCTCCTCGACCCCGGGGATGACCACCGGTCGGACGCCGAGCCGGGCGGCCATTCCGGCGAAGAAGACCTCGGGGTTCGTTGCGTCCCGGACCGCCGAGGTCGCCACCACTCGCACGTGATCGGAGGCGACCCGAAACGACGCGAGCCGGTCGGCGTATCGCTCGGCGGCAGCGAAGGTGCGAGCCAAGGCGTCGGGATGCAGCTCGCCGGTCGCGTCCACGCCCTGCCCCAGTCGGACGATCTCCAGCTCCCGGGTCAGCTCGCTTAATCGACCGTCGGCACCGGTCTCGGCCACCAGCAGTCGACATGAGTTGGTGCCGCAGTCGATCACCCCGACGCGCGTCATCCGCCCTCGGTCCTGCCCACTCCCCAGGTCGCGTCCACTTTCGGTGTGTCGCCAACTCTTTCGGTGTCTCTTTCGGTGCCGCCCACCCCCTCCGAACACGGGAAAGGCCAGCGAGCGCGGATCCGGCACAGCGTGTCGTCCCCGATCGGGTTGATCCCGGCTCCGGCGGCCAGGGTGTGGGCCAGCAGGGCGTGCAGGCACTTCACCCGGGACGGCATCCCCCCGGCAGAGACTTGGGCGATCTCGGCCACTTCGCCGATATCGCCGGCCAACCGGGCACGAGCCGTCAGATAGGCCCGGTGCGCGGACGCATAACGCGCGGCGAGGTCGGGATCGGCGGCGACCCGGGCCGTCAGCTCGGTCATCAGACCTTCGGCCTCCAATGTGGAGCACGCCGTCACCGCCCGAGGGCAGGTCAGATAGAACGTGGTCGGGAACGGCGTCCCGTCGGCCAGCCGCGGCCGGGTGGCGAGCACGGCCGGATGACCCGCCGGGCACCGGTAGGCCACGCCGATCACCCCCCTGGGTCGGCGCTCCAACTGGTCGATGACGCTCGCCTCGTCGGTGAGCGTCATCGGCTCGATCGGCACGAACAAGGCCTCGATCAGCGTGGTTTCGACGGGCCGTCGGTGGGCGCGTCGTCCACGTTCTTCTTGGTGATCGGCTTGGCGGCGCCCGGGTCGGGCTCAGGCGGGGCGACCGGCTCGTCGGCGGCCTCCACCGACCCCCAGAGCCTGGTGTACCAGGATTCGGGCACCGCATCGCTGGCCGGTCTGGCCCCGGTGCTGAGTTCGGATCCACCGCCGAGCGGTTTGCCGTCCGCGTCGACGACCCGGAATCCGATCTCCCCCGGCACCACCCAACCCAGCCGGGCGCGCGCCTGCAGCTTCACGAAGGCTGGATCGTCCCAGCGGTGCAACTCGGTCTGCAGCGTAGCGATCTGCGCCTGCCGGTCCGCGATCTCGGCCCTGGTGCTGGCCACCTCGTGGGACTGGGCGAAGTAGATCCGCAGGCTGTTGGCGTACGAGATGGTCAGCATCAAGATCACCACCGCGAGCGCCACCGCCCGGGTCGTCAGGCTGGCGTGACGTGCCGGCCTCTTCTTCTTGGGTGCGGCGTTCTTCGGTGTCGCGTTTTTCGGTGTCGGGGACGGCTCCTCCGGTGAGGTGACCGCTGCCGTCGCGGCAGGAGTCTGGTTCGGGCGCGCGGACCCGGTCCGTGGCTCGTGGGCGTTCCCGGCCGCCGCGCGGGAGCCCGACGCCGGCCGACTTCCGCTTCGGGCGCGCGGCCGACCCCGTCCGGGACCAGCGCCCGGACGTGCGGTCGACCGTGGGCCCGTCGGCATCAGGCCGTGAACCTCGGAAAGGCCGAGGAGCCGGCGTAGCTCGCGGCGTCGTCGAGATCTTCCTCGATCCGCAGCAACTGGTTGTACTTCGCCACCCGATCGGTCCGCGCGGGGGCGCCGGACTTGATCTGGCCGCAGTTGGTGGCCACCACGAGATCGGCGATCGTGGTGTCCTCGGTCTCGCCGGAGCGGTGGCTCATCATGCAGGCGAAGCCGGCCCGCTGGGCCATGGTGATCGCGTTCAGGGTCTCGGTCAGCGTGCCGATCTGGTTGACCTTGACCAGCAGCGCGTTGGCTGCGCGCTCGGTGATGCCGCGCTCAATCCGGTCGACGTTGGTGACGAACAGGTCGTCCCCGACCACCTGGACCCGGTCGCCGATCCCGGCCATCAGCGCGCTCCAACCCGCCCAGTCGTCTTCAGCCAGCGGATCCTCCAGCGAGACGATCGGGAACGTGTCGATCCACTGGGTGTAGATGTCGGTCATCTCCTCAGCCGACAGCTCGCGACCCTCGAACCGGTAGATGCCGTGGTCGAAGAACTCAGTGCTCGCCGCGTCCAGGGCCAAGGCGATGTCGCTGCCCAGCTTGAGCCCGGCCGACTCCACCGCGGTGGAGATCAGCTCCAGTGCTGCGACGTTCGCCGGCAGGTCGGGGGCGAAACCACCCTCGTCGCCGAGCCCGGTGGACAGCCCCTCCTTTTTCAGGACGCCCTTCAAGGCGTGGTAGACCCCGGCGCCCATCTCCAGCGCCTCGCGGAAGGTGGCCGCGCCGATCGGAGCGATCATGAACTCCTGTACGTCTACTCCGGAGTCGGCATGGGCGCCGCCGTTGACGATGTTCATCATCGGCACCGGAAGCACGTGCGCGTTCGGGCCGCCCACGTAGCGGTAGAGCGGGAGATCAGCCGAAGTGGCGGCTGCCGAGGCGACCGCGAGCGATACACCAAGGATCGCGTTCGCGCCGATCTTGGCCTTGTTCTCCGTGCCGTCCAGGTCCAGCATCGCCTGGTCGATCAGCCGTTGCTCGCTGGCGTCGTAGCCGACCAACTCGGGGCCGAGTTGGTCGATCACGCCGAGAACGGCTCTGGTGACACCCTTGCCGCCGTAACGGCTCTTGTCGCCGTCACGCAGTTCCACGGCCTCGAAAGCTCCGGTGGAAGCGCCGGAGGGAACCGCGGCGCGGCCCTCGGAGTTGTCGTCGAGGATGACCTCGACCTCCACCGTCGGGTTGCCGCGGGAGTCGAGGATCTCGCGGGCACCGATGAACTCAATACTGGCCACGTCGAACTGCCTTCCGTACCGCCCGGGCACCAGCGGTGCCGAGCCTGGGGATTGTCAGGACCACCCTAGTGGTCGCACCCGGCAATTCGCCGGGACCCGCGCCGCCCGGGCGCCACCTCGCCGGAAGCGAGTTCGACGAGGCCGGGCGGGCCAGAGCCGACGCGGAACCACGGCCTACTTGTCGCGGGTGCGGCGGTTGCCCCAGGCGAAGACCACGTTCACCCCCACGATGCCGGCCCAGGACGCGACCACCCCGAGAAGTCCGGGGTCCACGCTGGTCGCGGCGATCGCGGTGATCGGGATCCCGGAGCCCAGCGAGATGATGCCCAGCACGAAGCGGTGGGTCTCGCGGCTGCGCCGGTCGCCTCGGTCCTCTCGTGTCTGCTCGCCCGCATGTCGCAGTTCGGCGGTGCGGTAGGCGACCAGTTCCTCGACCCGATCGGCCAGGCCGGCGGCGATGTGCTCGTCGTACTCGGGTCCGAGCTCGGCGCGAGCGGCCAGGGCCGCCTGGACCTGGGAGGTCGTCTCAGCGTCAGGCCGGCGGCGCGAGCCGTGCTGCGGATGTGGCCGGGACGGCGGTTGGGCAGGCGGGCGCCCTTGAGGTGGGTACGCCTGCGCTGGATACGGCTGGGCCGGATAAGACTGAGGTGGTCTCGGTCGCTGCTGGGGAGCGTACGGCGGCTCGCTCATGCCACCCAGGTTACGTCGGCGCGGTCTCAGCCGACCGCACGTCGCGCTCGAGATGGCGCACCGAATCCCGGACCGCCTGCTCGGCGTCGATCCCGTTCGCCTGAGCCCGGGCGACCAGGGCGACGATCTCGGCGCCGACGGTGTCGGCTGCGATCGGCTCGACCGGCAGGCCCAGCGACACTCCGTGCGACCGCGACCTGGCGATGACTTTGCTGGCCCGACTCAGCGCCGACAACTGCTCGGGGATCCCGTCCACGGCGGAGGTCCGGCCCTTCTCCTTGGCCTTGCGCCGCTCCCAGACGTCGTTCAGGTCCGGTGGCGCGTCTTCGGCACCGAAGACGTGCGGATGGCGGGCGATCAGCTTGTCGGAGATCCCGGCGGCGACGTCGGCGAGGTCGAAACCGTTCGGGCTCTCGGCGGCGATCTCGGCGTGGAAGACCACCTGAAGCAGGCGGTCCCCCAGCTCCTCCCGCAGCTGCCCAGCGGCCCCTCCGTCGTCGGACACCGACGCCCCGGGCCGTCCCTCGATCGCCTCCACGACTTCGCAGGTTTCCTCGACCAGGTACGGAATCAGCGAACGATGCGTCTGCACACGGTCCCAGGGACACTGTTGGCGCAGCACCGCCATCACTTCGACCAGCCGGACCAGCTCAGTTTGGGTCTCCGCCCGAACGCGTGCCGGCCGGACGGGATGATCGGGCGTCGGGTCACCAGGACGCGGGGCCGATGTCACTTCGGTCTCAGTGCTGGGGACTCAGGTGCTGGGGGCTCGATGCTCGGGACTCAGGTGCTGGCCGGCACCGACAGCGAGGAGGACTGGCCGTCGATGATCGTCTTCTGCGCTGGGTCAAGAACGCCGAACCGGGGATTCAGCTCGACCGGGATGTCCTGGACGCCCTTCAGATAGACCTCCGGACCGACCTGCCTGGCCACCAGCTGCTGGTCGGCGATGTCATAGGCGACTGTCTTTGCCGCCGGAACGCTCAGCAGCGGAGCCAGGTTGCTGCCGTTGACGAGCGCGTTTCGTTGGGCGTCGGTCACGGTCACGCCCTGCTCGGCCGCGATCTGCTGGGCGATGACGCCGTGGATCAGCACACTCACCACGGCGGAGGGAGAGACTTGCTGGTCCGGGCCGAGGGTGCTCTGCACCCCGGACAGGGCATCGTCGAGCTGCCGCTGGGTGATCTGGGTGTCGCCGACGTAGGCCACGGTGCTCGGCGAGCCTCCGGCGGCGCACCCCGAGGCGAACAACGCGAGCAGCAGCATCAGCAGGACCGCCGCCGACCAACGCCGTCGCATCCGACTCAGACGCTTCGTCCGGCCGTGCTTTCCACCATCAACCACCGTCGGTCTCCTCGTTCGGTCCTGTCCCGCTGTGCCTGTCCCGCCCGGCGATCCTACGGGACCGGTGCTGAGTCGACACCGAGTTGTCAGCGCGAATGGTCGCCAGGGCGACCACCGATGCCTGACCCTCGGGGTCTTCGCCGGCACTCAGCCGCCGAAGACGGCGGTGATCGCGGCCGTGCACCAGGCCAGCAGTTCGCTGTCCCTGGGCGGCTCGCCCCCGATGGTCGCCGAGCGGGGTCGAGGGATGAGCACCAGCTTGGCGGTGCCTTTGACCACCGCTCCCGGATAGAGCCGTTTGAGCCGCAGCTGGCGGGACTCCGGCAGCTCGGCCGGGGCGAACCGGATAAAATTGCCCTGGCTGACGATCTCGGTCAGTCCGGCCGCCCGCGCGACCAGCCGGAAGCCAGCCACCTCCAGCAGCGTGTCGACCTCGGCCGGCAGCGGGCCGTACCGGTCGGTCAGCTCTTCTCGGATAGCTCCAATGTCCTCTTCGGCCCGCACCTCGGCCAGGCGCTTGTACATCTCCAGCCGCAGCCGCTCCGACTCCACATAGTCCTCGGGCAGATGCGCGGTGATCGGCAACTCGATCCTGACGTCGGCCGCCGGCTCGGCGTCGTGGCCACGGAACTCCGCGACTGCCTCGCCGACCAGCCGGATGTAGAGGTCGAAGCCGACGTCGGCGATGTGCCCGGACTGCTCACCGCCGAGCAGGTTGCCGGCCCCGCGGATCTCGAGATCCTTCATCGCCACCGCCATCCCCGAGCCGAGGTCACTGTGGGCGGCGATCGTGGTCAACCGGTCGTGGGCGGTCTCGGTCAGCGGCTTGTCGGGGGGATAGAAGAAGTACGCGTACCCCCGTTCCCGGCCCCGTCCGACCCGACCGCGCAGCTGGTGCAGCTGAGACAGGCCCATCAGGTCGGCTCGCTCGATCAACAGGGTGTTGGCCGTGGAGATGTCCAGTCCGGCCTCCACGATCGTGGTGCAGACCAGCACGTCGGCGCGGCGCTCCCAGAAGTCGACCATCACCTGCTCCAGCCGCTGCTCCCCCATCTGACCGTGCGCGGTCACCACCCGAGCCTCGGGCACCAGCTCGGCGATCTTCCTGGCGACCTTGTCGATGCTCTGCACCCGGTTGTGGATGTAGAACACCTGGCCTTCGCGCAGCAGCTCGCGACGGATGGCGGCGACGATCTGCGCCTCGTCGTAGGGACCTGCGAAGGTCAGCACCGGGTGCCGCTCCTCCGGCGGGGTGGCGATGGTGCTCATCTCCCGGATGCCGGTGATGGCCATCTCCAAGGTGCGCGGGATCGGGGTGGCGGACATGGCCAGCACGTCGACGTCCATCCGCAGCTTCTTCAGCTGCTCCTTGTGTTCGACGCCGAACCGCTGCTCCTCGTCGATGATCACCAGACCGAGGTCGGAGAACTGCACCTCCCCGCTGAGCAACCGGTGGGTGCCGACCAGCACATCGACTTTGCCGTCGGCCACGCCTTCCCTGGTCGCCTTGGCCTGGGCGTCGGTCTGGAACCGGCTGAGCGGAGCGACGGTGACCGGGAAGCCGGCGTACCGATCGGCGAACGTCGCGTAGTGCTGCTGCACCAGCAAGGTGGTGGGCACCAGGATCGCGACCTGCTTGCCGTCCAAGACCGCCTTGAACGCCGCGCGGACCGCGATCTCGGTCTTGCCGTAGCCCACATCGCCGCAGATCAGCCGGTCCATCGGCACGATCTGCTCCATGTCGACCTTCACCTCCTCGACCGCGGCCAGCTGGTCGGGGGTCTCGACGAAGCTGAACGCGTCCTCCAGCTCGCGCTGCCAGGTGGTGTCGGGACCGAAGGCGTGGCCCCGAGAAGCCTGCCGAGCGGCGTACAGCTTGATCAACTCGCCGGCGATCTCCCGGACGGCCTTGCGCGCCCGGCCCTTGCGCTTGGCCCAGTCGGCGCCGCCCATCTTGTCCAGACTCGGATGCTCACCCCCGACGTAGCGGGTCACCTGATCGAGGGAGTCCATCGGGACGTACAACCGGTCGCCGGGCTGGCCCCGCTTGGACGGCGCGTACTCGATCACCAGGTACTCCCGGACCGAGCCGGCGACGCTGCGCTGCACCATCTCCACGTACCGGCCGACGCCGTGCTGGTTGTGGACCACGGGGTCGCCCGAGGTCAGTTCGAGCGGGTCGATCTGGTTCTTCCGCCGGACCGGCATCTTTCGGGTGGCTTTGTCGGCGGACCGCTGCCCGGACAGGTCGGCGGCGGTGAACAGGGCCAGCTTGACCTGATCGGCCAGGAATCCGTGCTGCAGGTCGCCGACCACGACCGTGGCCAGACCGGGCGCCGGCTGCTCGACCAAGGCTCCGACCATGCGGACCGGCAGCTCGTGCTCGGTCAGCACCTCCGCCATCCGGTCCGTCATGCCTTTCCCCTCGGCCGTGAGCACCACCCGCCAGTCGTCACGGAGCAGGCGGCCGATCTCGGCGATGGCGGCCTCCACGTCGCCGCGGTAGGTGTCTTGGGCGTGACCGGCGACCGTACGGGATTCGACGCCGGCCACCGACCCGACCGCGGAGAAGTCGACGATGTCGCCGTCGTCGGTGCGGATCACCGTCCGCTCCCCCTCCGCCGGACCGGAGCTGAAGGGCGAGAGCGTCCACCAGGCCATCCCGCGGGCGATCGCCGCGGCGCGGACGTCGGCCAGCGGCTGGTAGGAAGACGCGCCCAGATCGATCGGGGCCTGTCCACCGCCGGCCGCAGCCGCCCAGGAGGCCTGCAGGAACTCCTCGCTCGTCTTGACCAACTCGATCGCCCGGCCGCGGACCAGCTCTGGGTCACAGACCAGCACGTGGGTGTCGGCGGGCAGCACGTCGACCAGCAGTTCCATGCCCTCGACCAGCACCGGCGACAACGCCTCCATCCCGTCCACGGCGTGACCCTGGGCGATCCGATCGAGCAAGTCGACCAGCTCCGGATGTCGCTGGGACAGCTCGAAGGCCCGCGTGCGCACGTCGTCGGTCAGCAGCAACTCCCGGCAGGGCGAGGCGATGACCTCGGTCACGGTGAGTTCGGAGGAACGCTGGTCGGCGACGGTGAAGTAGCGGATCTCCTCCACCGTGTCGCCGAAGAAGTCGACCCGGACCGGGTGCTCCTCCGTGGGCGGGAAGATGTCGACGATCCCGCCGCGGACGGCGAACTCCCCCCGCCGCTCGACCATGTCGACCCGTACGTACGCGGCCCCGACCAGCGCCGTGGCCAGGTTCTCCAGGTCGATGTCCTCGCCGACCACCAGGCGCACCGGAGCCATCGCCCCCAGGCCTTTGACCTGGGGCTGCAGCACGCTGCGAACCGGTGCCACCACGATCTTCGGGACCGGCAGCTCGTCGTTGCCGACCAGCCGGCGCAGCACCGCGAGTCGACGCCCGACAGTGTCTGAGCGAGGGCTGAGCCGCTCGTGCGGCAGGGTCTCCCAGGCCGGGTAGTAGACCACCTGCTCCTCGCCCAGCAGCGAACGGCAGGCCGCGGCCAGATTCTCCGCCTCGCGGAAGGTGGAGGTGACCAGCAGCACCGGACGGCCGCGGCCACCGTCATCGTGGTCGGCCGACGCGGCGACCGCGGCGGCAAGCAGGGGCCGCATCGCGGGCGGCGAGGTCAAGTCGAGAGCGGTTTGGGTACGCGAGCGCGCGTCACCGACGGTCTCGGCGACGACCGGGTCGGTGGCGAACAGCTCGACGAGTCCCGTCAGAGTCACCGGGAGAGGCTACCCGCGCGGCAGCAAGAGCGGCTGCCCGCTCGATCAGCTTGTCCTGCTGCCGTCGGTTTCCGTTCCCCGTACCGCGATGGGAATTTCCATCCACGGACGGCAACTGTTGAGCTGCGGGCCGTCCCGAGGCAGGGGATCCCGTCGATGGATGGATTTATCCGAACCCAGGTCGGACCCAGACGACCAGGATTCACGAGTTGTACGCCGACTGCGTGCGCTCCAGTCCGACCGTGATCAGCGACTCGACGGCGTCCGCGGCTCGCTCGACCTCGACTCCCAGGTCAGCCCGTTCGGCGGCGGAGAAGTTGCTGAGCACGAAGTCAGCCGGAGCTTGTCGACCCGGTGGCCGGCCAACCCCGACCCGGACCCGGAAGAAGTCGCCGGTGCCGAGGACGCGTCGCAGCGACCTCAATCCGTTGTGTCCGTTGTCGCCGCCACCGAACTTGATCCGGATCTGTCCCGGGTCGATATCCAGTTCGTCGTGGATCGCGATCAAATGGTCGGCGCCGACGCCGAAATAGGACAGCACCGACGAGACGGGTCCCCCGGTCTCGTTCATGTAGGTACGCGGCTTCACCACGGTGACCTTGACCGAGTCCGGGCCGACCGGACCGAACCGACCGTCGGCGAGTTCGGCCCGCATCCCCTTCGCGGCGCCGAACCGAGCACCGATCCGCGTGGCCAGCACCTCCGCCACCAGGTAGCCCACATTGTGCCGGTGACCGGCGTAGCCCGGGCCGGGGTTACCGAGCCCGACCACAACCCAACCCGAGGTCATGGGTCAGCAGTCCGGCAGGATCAGGACTCGTCAGACGGCTCGGCGTCCCCGGTGCCCTCAACCGTCTCGTCCTCAGCGCCCTCGGTCACCGTGGGCTCGATGCCCGCAACGGCTTCGGCTTCGGCCAACTCGGCCTCCACTTCGGCCGCTGTCGGAGCGTTGACCACGTTCACGATCAGCACGTCCTCGTCATCTTGGACGGTGGACCCCTCGGGCAGTTCGAGGTCGCCGGCCAGGATCTGGGTGCCAGCGATCAGACCCTCGACCGAGACGATGATCTCGTTCGGGATGTTGGTGGCTTCGGCCTCGAGCGAGATGGTGTTTCGATCCTGCACCACCAGCGTGTCCGGAGCGGCCTCGCCCTCGACCTCGACCGGCACGTCCACGGTGACCTTCTCGCCGCGACGGACCAGCACCAGGTCGACGTGCTCGATGGTGTGCTTCAGCGGATCGCGCTGCACCTGCTTGGGCAGAGCCAGCTGGGCCCGGCCGTCGTAGACGACGGACAACAGCGCGTTGGTCTCGCGCAGAGCCAACATGGTCTCGTGACCCGGCAGCGTGATGTGGACGGGGTCGGTGCCGTGTCCGTACAGGACGGCGGGAACCTTGGCGGCGCGGCGGATCCGGCGGGCAGCACCCTTGCCGAACTCGGTACGCGATTCGGCGGTGAGCTTGACCTCGGGCACGAGCGGAACTCCTCGAACTAGCGAAATGTCTGATCAGGGCGAGCCCAGACGAAGGAGTTCGATCCACCTCGTCGATCACGGTCGACAGCGACCCTCGCCCAGGCA
>JAKDLH010000413.1 GCA_030452945.1 Microlunatus sp.
CCGCGCCGGAGGACCGCTCGGGTGAGGACCGGACCCTGGTGGTGGTGCACGTGGCCGCCGAACACCTGGGGGACCAGCAGGATGTCGAGGCGGAGACGGCCCGGCGGCTGGCCTGCGACGTGCGGCTGCTGGGCGCGGTGGACGCCGATGGGGAGGTGCTGAGCTCGGGTCGGACCCGCCGGTTGGTGTCGCGGGCGCAGCGGCGGGCGCTGATGAATCCGGGACGGCGGCGGGTGCCAGTTCGCGAATTGCCACCAGACTCGACACCTCAAAGCCCATCATCTCGTGTCCTGGGCGGAGGGGTGGATCGACAGATCTGGACAACCTGATCCTGCTCTGTCAGTGGCACCACACCACGGTGCACGAGGGTGGCATGCGGATCGTCCGAGCGGCCGACCCGTCAGCCGGGCGGCGCTGGGACTTTCTGCTGCCCGACGGCAGCAGGCACCGCGACTGGTACGGCGCGGAGGCACTGGCCAACGTGCTGGCTCAGCATCTGGGGCAACGCCAGGCCGAGTTCGAGACGATCATCGAGGGCGTCGACGGGTTCGGACACCCCAATGCAGCCCGGATCCAGCCCGGTTGGCGCGGTGAGCGGTTCGACCTGAACGAAGCTGTGCGGGTGCTGTTCCGGATGCGGATACCGGAGGGGCAGACCCAGGACGCGGCGTGAAGATTCGTCGAGCTGTGAACTAACCTGTTGTCGGCGCGACTTGGTCACCCCCGTCGGCTTCGCCGGCTGCCCACCTCAGAGGGCAGTCCAAGAGCAGACGAATACCGACCCGGGATGACTCCGATTTCCTTGAACGAGAGCCCGGAGACGCCGGGGTGCCGGTGCGGCGCCGACCAGGGTTCGGGGTCTCGGTGGCAGGATGACTGATCGTGCGGGTGCTGATCTGTTCGGACCGGATGGGGCCGCTGTCCTCGGCCCAGGCCGGCCGAGCGCTGGCGTCGGGCTGGCCGGGTGCGCAGGTCCGTACGGCGGGAGAGGCCGGAGCCGGCTTCGTGGAGGCGACCGCTGACGGGTGGGAGGCTCCGCTGCAGCGGGCGGTTCTCGACGGGCTGCCGGTGGAATCAGCGGTGTCGGCCGCTGGAGCCGCGGTGGTGGGAGTCAGCAGACTGAGGGCACCGGCCGGTGATAACTCCCCGATCCCGTACCACGCGAGCTCGGCGGTGTTGGGCCGCGCCGTCGCTTCGATCCTGCGCGAGTACCGCCCTCGGCGGCTGCTGGTCGACCTGGCCGGGCTGGACGTTCATGATGGGGGAGCCGGGCTGCTGGCCGAGCTCGGAGCGCACGGTGAAGGCGGCGACCTAGATGCCGGAGTGGCCGGGTTGGGCGGCCTCGACGCGGTCAACCTCGACGAAGTCCGACGGAGCCTGGCGGGTGTTGAGCTGGTCGGGGTGGTGCCGACAGCTCAGCGCGATGACCTGCTGCTCGGGCTACGCGGCATCACGTCGCGACGCGGGCGAGCGGCCGGGGAGGACGTAGCCGGGCTGCTGGCCACCGACTCCGCCCTGGAGCAATTCACCGGCCTGGTCGCCGCGGAGCTGACGTCGGTGCCGGGCGCAGGTGCGGCTGGCGGGCTTGGCTGGGCGGTGCTGGCCCTCGGTGGAACCCTCGCCACGGGCCCTGAACTGGCCCTGGCCGCGGTACAGGCCGGGCTCGACCTCGTGGTGACCGGTTGCAGTCTGTTCGACTTCGCCTCCCGCGGCGGCGGTGTGGTGGCCATGGCCGCGGCGCTGGCTGCCGACCGACTCTGCCCGTGCATCGTGATTGCCGGCGAGGTGCTGATCGGCGGCCGCGAGATGCGCACTATGGGTGTGGAGTCGGCGTATGCGATCCGCGAGTCGCGCGCCGACATCGCGACCGGCGCCGGCCTCACCGAGACCGAACTCGCCCGAATCGTGACGCGTGTCTCACGATCTTGGCGGTGGTGAGGGAGTTTTCCTATTACTCCGGCGGTTCTACACTGTAGGCATCGGCAAAACTGGGCAAAGCGCCCAAACTGGGCAAAGATGCAAGGCCATCCACCTGCGGAGAGTGATATGACGGCAACCGAGCACACCACCACCCCGATCGCGGACGGCATCACCCTGACCGAGGGTGCCGCCGACAAGGTCAAGACCCTGCTGGACGGCGAGGGTCGCGACGATCTGGCGCTGCGCATCGCCGTGCAACCCGGCGGCTGCTCCGGATTGCGCTATCAACTGTTCTTCGACGAGCGGAGCCTCGACGGCGACGTTGTCAAGGAGTACGGCGGAGTCAACGTGGTCACAGATCGGATGAGCGCGCCGTACCTGATGGGAGCCACCATCGACTTCGTGGACACCATCGAAAAGCAAGGCTTCACGATCGACAACCCGACCGCGACCGGCTCCTGCGCGTGCGGCGATAGTTTCCACTAGCCTCGCCGCATCGCGATGACGATCGCATGCACGGTCTCGCAGCAACCGGCCCCGGACCCGCCCGGGCCAAGGG
>JAKDLH010000414.1 GCA_030452945.1 Microlunatus sp.
GCGGAATGTGGGTGGGGGGGCCGCGAGCACCTGAGTCGGCGGCGGCGATGGCCGCGGCCAGCGCGGACCGGGTGTTCTGCGGGGTGACGATCTCATCCACCACACCGATCTCGACGGCCTTCTCCACGCCGCCGGCGATCTTCTCGTGCTCGGCGGCCAACTCGATCTCCACCTGCTGACGCGCGTCCTCGGCGACTGCAGCCAGCTTGCGCCGGTGCAGGATCCGGACGGCGGCGACTGGTCCCATCACGGCGACCTCCGCGCCCGGCCAGGCGAACACTCTGGTCGCGCCGAGGGCACGGGCGTTCATGGCGATGTAGGCGCCCCCGTAGGCCTTGCGAGTCACCAACGTCACCCGGGGCACGACGGCCTCGCCGAAGGCGTGCAGCAGCTTGGCGCCACGGCGGACCACGCCATCCCACTCTTGGCCCACGCCCGGCAGATAGCCCGGTACGTCCACCACCACCACCAGCGGCACCCCGAACGCGTCGCACATCCGGACGAATCGGGCAGCTTTCTCGGCGCTCAGCGAGTCCAGGCATCCACCGAGTCGAAGCGGGTTGTTGGCGATCACCCCGACGGTCCGTCCACCGAGTCGGCCCAGCGCTACGGTCACATTGGGCGCCCAACGGGCGTGCAGTTCGACCGCGGAGTCGTCGTCGAGGATGCCGTTCAGCAAAGTGTGCACGTCGTAGGCGCGCTTGGACGACGCCGGCAGCAACGCGGCCAGGTCGGTGTCGGGGACGTGATCGGCGATCGCTCCCTGATCGGCCAGCAGAGTGGTGAGCCGCTGCCCGGTGGCGATGGCGTCGGCTTCGTCCTCGGCCACCACGTGGACCACGCCGGAGCGGCGGCCGTGGGTGTCGGGCCCGCCGAGCCGGAGCATGTCGACCTCTTCGCCGGTGACTGAACGGACCACGTCGGGACCGGTCACAAAGATCCGGCCCTCCGGCGCCAAGACCACGACGTCGGTCAGTGCGGGTCCATAGGCCGCACCCCCGGCCGCGAAACCCAACACGATCGAGATCTGCGGGATGACGCCGGACGCGCGAGTCATGGCGTGGAAGATGCGACCCACTGCGTGCAGCGAGCCGACTCCCTCGGCCAGCCGGGCGCCACCGGAGTGCCAGATGCCGATCACCGGTACCTGGTCGTGCAAGGCTCGCTCGTACGCCTGGACCACCACCTCGCAGCCCTGGACGCCCATTGCTCCACCCATCACAGTGGCGTCGGAGCAGAAGGCCACCACCGCTGAGCCGTCGACCGTACCGGTGGCGGCGAGCATGCCGGAATCGTCGTCGGAGGTGATCAACTCAACCGAGCCTTCGTCGAGCAGGGCGGCCAGCCGGTAGTTCGGGTTGCGAGAATCGAGCTCGCGGGGGAGTTTGTCCCGCCGGCCGGCTTCGGCCGGCTTCGTCGGCTCGGACAGCCGAACAACAGGTGGCGGGGGCGCGATGGCGGTCATTCAGTCTCCTGTGGCGTAGCGGTTGCTGAACGCGACCGCCACGTTGTGGCCGCCGAATCCGAACGAGTTGTTGATGCCGGCCAGGTCTCCGGCGGGCAGGTCGCGCACGGTGGTCGCGATGTCGATGCCCAGATCGGGCTCCGGGTCGTCCAGGTTGATCGTCGGCGGAACCCTGCGGTGGTGCAGGGCCAGCAACGTGGCCAGCGATTCCAGCGCGCCGGCCCCTCCGAGCAGGTGGCCCGTCATCGACTTGGTCGCGGTGACCACGGCATCGGTCTCCTCACCCAGCGCCATCCTGATCGACAGGGCCTCGGTTACGTCACCCTGCGGGGTCGAGGTGGCGTGGGCGTTGACGTGGGCGATATCACCGGCGGAAAGGCCGGATTCGCGCAGGGCGTTGACCATGGCTCGCGCCTGCGACTCACCGGTCGGGTCCGGCTGCACCAGATCGTGCGCATCGGCGGTGACCCCCGCGCCGGCGACCTCACCGTAGATTCGCGCTCCGCGAGCCTGGGCGTGCTCGAGCGACTCGATCACCATCACAGCGGAACCCTCGCCCAGCACGAAGCCGTCGCGCGCCTTGTCCCAGGGCCGGGAGGCTTTCTCTGGCTCGTCGTTGCGGCGGCTCATCGCCTGCATCTGGGCGAAGGAGGCGATCGGCAGCGGATGGATGACCCCCTCGGTGCCGCCGACCACGACCACGTCGGCGCGACCCAAGCGGATCATGTCGATGCCGTACGCGATCGCCTCGTTGCCGGAAGCACAGGCCGAGACCGGAGCGTGGGCGCCCGCCCGAGCACCGATCCGCAGACTGATGTTGGCTGCGGAGGCGTTGGCCATCAGCATCGGGATGGCCAGCGGCGACACCCGACGGGGCCCCTTCTCCTGCTGCACGTCCCAGTTGCCCAGCAGCGTCTGCATGCCGCCGATACCGGTCGCGATCACCACGCCCAGGCGTTCGCGGTCGACGGGATTGTCTTCTCGCAAACCGAAGCCGGCGTCACCCCAG
>JAKDLH010000070.1 GCA_030452945.1 Microlunatus sp.
CGGTCACCGCAAAAGCCGGAGTCGGCCATAGAGCGTGCACCAGCAAGATCGCGGCCACCATCGCAGCAGCCACTGAGGCAGCGATCCCAACGAACCAGCGGCGCGGCCGGGTGGGACCCGGCACGTCAACGGCGGCCGAGCGCGGGTTGGCAGCGTTCGTTGCGGCGGACTTGGCCACGTGAGACTTCAGCTCGGTGAGCAATGACGTCTCGAAGCCGTCCAGCTCGGAGGGTGGGGTGGGATTCACGGAGTCACCTCCTGTGCCTGCCGGGGCAGGGTCGTCCGGAGTCGGCGTCGGGCTCGGTGATAGCGGACGCGGGCAGCCCCGGCGCTGATACCCAGCACCCGGGCGGCGTCGACGAGGGAGAGGTCGTCGACGGCAACGAGTTCGACCACGTGGCGAAGGGAGTCCGGCAGCTCGGCGATAGCGGCGAGCAGCAGTCTGGCGGCGGACTGGGCGCAGATGCGTTCCAGGATCCGTTGAGTGGAATCGTCATCGAGCAGTCGTTGAGCGCTCAACCTGCGGATCGCCGAGGCGCCGCGGGCCCCGGACCGTCGGTGGTCGCCAAGGGTGTTGCGGGCGATGCCGATGAGCCAGGCTCTCGGCGGTCCGAGCTCACGGCGATAGGTCGTGCAGCCAGCGATTGCTCGCAGGAAGATGTCGGCGGTCAGGTCGGCGACCTCGAAGGGATCGTCCATCCGACGGGCCAGGTACACCCGGACAACCTCGAGATGCTCGCGATAGAAGCGCTCGAACTCGCCGGGGTTGATGCCGATGGCCGCCACGTCCTGCGGACCACTGGCAGATTCCGTGATCACAGTCATTCTTCGTCAGAACTCACGGACCTGTTACACGCCGTCGTCGACTCCGCGGATCCGGGTGATGCCAGCGATCAGAGCCGCTTGGTCATCTGGAGCATCGTGACCTCGAAGCCCATCGCCTCGTACAACGCCTGGGCACCGGCGTTGGCGCCGAACACCGACAGTCCGACCCTGACCACGCCGCTTTCGCGGCAAAGCTCCTCGGCCGCGACCAGGATCGCTCGACCGTAGCCCCGACGTCGCAGATCAACGGGGACCAGGAGGTCGTAGCCGAACGCGTGCAGCCCGTCAGACTTCTCGGTGAGGGCCAGCCACACCATCCCCACTTCGTCGTCGCCGTCGAGCGCGGTCCAGAAGTGCTGGTCTTTGGTGCCGAGTCCGTTGGGCAGCAGTCGAGAGAAGTCCTCCGCCGCCTTCTCGGGGGCCTCCAACTCGGGCATCATCCCCGACCTTGCGATGTCTTCGGCGTACGCCTGCTCGGCGGCCTCTCGATAGACGACGAACTGGTCTGCCGACATCGGGACCAGTCGCACCGAGGGGGTCACCACCTGAAGGTAGGACGGTTCGCGAGTCGAGGCAACCACAACCGAACCGGTGTTGGCGCACCGATAACCCGGGCGACCCGGGGTACAAAGATGAGTGTGTCAACCCGAACTGGCCCCAGCGTGGCAGTCTGATTTGGCCCCGGGGGGTTGAGAGGTGGACGGCAGCATCCGGCGGGGCCGTTGGACCTCTCGCTTTTTTAGGGGCTAGTTTCCACGGCGGTTGGGGTCGAGATATGACTCGAGGTCGAACCCCCACTCCGGTCCGAGCAGGAGGTCTGGGCGTGGCACGACCGGCGAACTCTCGCCCGCACCGAGCACGCCGCGACAGCGGATTGGTGTAGAGCGTTTGACCACCAGCCTCGATCGCGACCCGGTGTCGGCGCACCCCGCTCAAACTCGGTGACCCGCTTTTGGGTGACTTCGGCACCTATCGGGTGGAGGCATTCTTCCAGATGTAGGCGACGAGTTGCTGTCGATCGCGGAGGCCCAGTCGTTGCAGCACCCTGGAGATGTGTGTCTTTACGGTGCTGACCTCGAGGTGAAGCTCATTGGCGATCTCGGTCGTTGAGTAGCCGTCGGCAAGGAGCCCTGCAATCCGCTCCTGTTGTGGAGTGAGTGCGAGACGTACGCCTCGGTGCTGGGCGTCCGCCGAATCGGTGGCCTGCGTTGCGCCATCGTCGGTGGCTGCAGAACCGTATGAGGACGTTGCGCGACAATAGAGACGGTCGATGAGGGCCCGGACCATCGTCTGCTCGACCCGCCATTCACCGAACATCTGCACGGCCTGCAGTTCGCCCTTGTGGATGAGGTTTAGAACTTGTGCCTCGGTGGCGCCCAGCATCCGTTGAAGTTGGGGGACGGAGAGAAGTTGCAGGTTGCCGGACACGGTTGACCTCCCAGGGGTGCAGCGGGACGGGTCGAATCGCCCGCCTTCGTTCCGGAACAGTCCACATGGTCGTGGATGTGGCCGCCGCCGGCGGTCGCTTGATCGCAGCCGCTAGACCCTCGGGCGCCATCCATGCGCTGACAGCCGGTCGTCCAGGGGTCTACATCTCCGCGGGGGCCCGGCACGGCTCGCCGCGACAACCTTTGTACGCACCGCGGACGAAGCAAGTCCCCCTGTTCCACGCGGACACCCCAGGCGGCGTCATCCAGCGGATTCAGCCTAATGACGGTTTCGCGACTGGTGATCGAGCGGAACGCTATTGGCTAACACGCGAGTCGCAAAGGCGCTGATGGACCGGACTTGCAGATATCCCGGGAGCGGACGGGGCATCTAGCGCTGCGACGCACAAAGTCAGTCCGGGCTACACGCGGCCTGGACCCGATCCTAACTGGAAGCGAGCTACGGCAATGGGCGCAAGCAAGAGCATCGAAGACAAAGAGAAGGCGGACGC
Organism: Microlunatus sp.; assembly: GCA_030452945.1. Taxonomy (GTDB): domain Bacteria; phylum Actinomycetota; class Actinomycetes; order Propionibacteriales; family Propionibacteriaceae; genus Microlunatus. Next base: position 2,765 of record JAKDLH010000070.1, read on the forward strand.
GGCGTTCCGCAAGTTCATGGAGGAAGTCAGAACGAAGTCGCTAGCAGAGGAGGAACGCCTCGCCAAGGACGTCGCGACCTCGGTCACCGAGCACTATGCGGTCAACGACTGGGATCACGCCCGCCTCTGCGGCACCCGCAACAGCGACTACCAGAACTACGACAGCTGGGGACTCGATCGTGTCAACAAGATCATCGACTCGATCGGGCGGGCCCTGGGCGCAGGCGACTACCCCTCCGACGAGGTGCCCGGATCCTCCGACGCTGCGCCGGGGACGATCGAGAAGGCGAAAGAGTTCGCAGGGATCTTCGCAGGCGACTACAGCCTGATCGTCGCTCGCGTGAAAGCCATCATCGGCACGTTCATCAGCCAGTTTTCGGCCGTCTCCGAAGCCACTCAGAAGTCCCAGCTGTCGGACCTGCCGCTCTCCGGAGGGCTGCATCTGTTCGTCGCGTCATCGGGAAGCACCTACCGCGAGGAGCGCTTCTTCTCCAAGCAGTACATCGGATCGTTCCAGATCGTTTACGAGACCCAGATGAGCGTTGCAGAGGCGAAGACCATCGGGCTCACACAGATCCTCCGCGTCACCGAGCAGGAGATCGCGATGCTCAATGAGCACATCCTCGACATTCGGGAGATGCAGTTCGCGTCACTGCGGGAGATCCTCAAGAAGGACCCCAAGGCGTACAAGGACACCCGGGCCACTTACGAGGAGATTCTGGCCTTGGAGAAGGCTGACCGCGACACCTTGGTTGCCGAGTACGACAAGTACCGAAACGTCGAGGTCGGGCTGACTCAGCTACGAGAGATCGGCCACCTAGCCGTTGGCGACCAGCGCCCTGAATCGCTCGAACGCTTCTTCAACCCGTGGCAAGCCGATGTCGCCCGGCGGCTCGCCGAATCCGAGAGTGCAGCCGGCGCGCCGCGCACCACCCCTCGCGACTTGCTCGCCGTCTGAAAGGCCACTTTCGTGATCGCATACGACATGCACAACCTTGGCGGCGACCTGCTCAACTGGCTCGGCGCCCGCCTTCTGGAACCGATCCTCTACATCGAGGGAGGGTGGGAGTACTGGCTGCAGATCGACTTCCCCGCCTGGCTGGACGTCAGCACAGGTCAGCAGTACGACTTCCGCCGCGAGTACACGATCGAGAACGTTCGCCTGGACTGGATGGTCAACGAAACGGTGGGCGGAAACGTCTTCGCGGTGAACCTCAAGGCCCAAACGACGAAGTACGTCACCTCCAGGCTCGTCTCCGATGTCAAGAAGGACATCGCCAAACTGGAGCAGGTCAAACGGCAGCGACCAACCCTCAACTGCCTGGAGGTCGTTGCGGTGATTGACCTGGCGGCGGAGCGGGAACTGACCAACCTGGGATTCGCATGCTGGACCACCTACCGCCAGGCGGTGGTAGTGCTCGGCAAGGTGATCGGCGGCGGGAATGACGAGGCCATGTCGACAGGTACGAGTGAAACCCCGCTGCTTCTCGCTACCTGAGATCCAGGGTCATGTACAGCCCGGGCTAGTACTACATCGATCTACGGATGTAGTACTAGCCCGCTGGCTTTGGGCGCGTTGGCCGACTCAAGACAACGTTCCTCGTGGCCACGACGACACCTCCATTGGCATTTTATGCCAGCCCGGCCACATCCACCGATGAGCGGCGTCTCGATGGCACGTTCAACGCCACGGGCCCAACCACCGCACTTGAGTAAGTACTGGAGTGTCCCATGAACGTGCTCCGGCAGTCTCAGAAACCACCCTTTCGGGTATGCCGGACCCGCCCGTCGGCCTGCTTCACTTAACCCATCTCGGGGGCCGGGGCGGGCGGCTCCACAGAGGCCTAGCACGACCCTGACGGGACTGACTCGGGCCGAAGTGGCGCCGTCCGAGCCGGAGCGTGTGGTCGATAGCCCGCGGGTACGTCGGTCTCGGAAGTGGGGGTCTGATGCTCGTCGAGTGTCTTTCAGGGGTGGGGTCCGCCGCCGATCAGTGCGGGGACGAGCGTGTCAACGGTCAGACTCGTTCAACCGTGGAGCAATATTGTGCCGCCAACCCACCGCCACCGAGTACGCCGGCGCCACTTGGCTGGGTGAGCCTGGCCGTGGAGTTGGTCGCGGCCACGTTGGAGGAGCTGGCCGAGGAGTTCGACCACGAGGCTCTGCACGAGGGCGACCAGGCCGCTGGTCTGGCGGTAGCGGCACTGGTCCTGCGAGACCGAGCCGCAGAGGCCCTGACCGCAGACCCCACATCGTGGTGGCTGCACGCCACGAGCCCGTGAGCGGACGCACCCACCACCGAAGCGGAAATTGACCCTCGCGTTCAGATGATGGAGCGCCGGAAGGCTAGGCTCGTCAGGTTGTTCGGAGCGCGGTTGTGAGGGCGCGGGCGGTGTCGATGCCCATCGCCAACACAAGGTCAACCGGCTGGTCCGCGTCGAGTTGTCGAAAGCATGCGTCGAGGATGCCGACCGTCAGGGCCACGGCGATAGCCACCCGATCCGGATCCGCGCCGAGGAGGCTCTGCCAGGCGCTGGTGAGGGCGTTCCACATGTCCGCGTGGGCGCCGACGACGGCCTCGTCGATCCGGGAGTTCGGCGACATGGCCCGAGTGGCACCCATCAGCCAACCGTGTCCGGTCTCGGCGGCTTGTTCCAGGTTGGCCGCGACCCAGGCGGTGACGCGTTGCTCGGGTGTGGCGGCCGTCGCCATTGCCGAGGAGACGGCGTCCAGCCAGTCCGGGAGATATCGATCCACCACCAGGGCACGCAGGTCGTCGACGGAGTCGACGTATCGGTAGATGCTGTTCCGAGCGATTCCGGCGGCGGCACTGACGGCACCGGCGGTGAGGGTCTGGGACGGCCCCGCGCGGAGGATGGCCTCTGCGGCATCGACCAGGCGAGCCTGCACGTTCGCGCGATGCTCCGCGACCGTCGGTGCGTCGATCTTCGGCACCATATACTCCCAAAATGTTAGCGACATCACTGTCGCTACTTTGTCGACAGGGTGTCCCCAAGCATAGACTGGTGATGTCCGGGACAGGGTGTCGCGAACACTGAGGGGCTGATACTGATGAACGTCAAGTCCGAAGAACTGCAGTCGAGCCCGTCGCAGGTGGCCCCGAACGCACCGGTGAACCCGCCCAACTCACGCGCCGCCATCACGCCTTTCGCCGGTGTCGGCCTGGCCGCGGTGGTGGCCGGTGGAATGATCGCCGCCGCCGTCGCGCACGCCCCGACCGAACCGCTGGTCTGGCTGGTGGCCTACCTGGTCTTGATCGTCGGGGTGGCCCAGGCCGCCCTGGGAGTCGGTCAGCACCGCCTGGCCGATCGTCGGTTGAGCCCCGCCTGGCTGTGGGCTGAGTTCGCCCTCTACAACCTGGGCAACGCCGGCGTCATCGTCGGCACGCTGCTCGATCTCACGCTGCTGGTCGACGTGGGTGGGGTCTTGCTGGTGGTCGCCCTGATCGGTTTCCTTCTGGGTAGCCGCGGAGCAGGGAAGGGCGCCCTGCGGTGGCTGTACCGCATCTTGATCGTGCTGCTGTTGATCAGTGTGCCGGTCGGTCTGGTGCTGGCCCAGCTCCAAGCTGGCTAACCCCGCACCACGTGGTGGGCCTCGCCTTCCACCGCTCACCGTCACCGTCTGGGCACAAAGGCACTCTCGCTACGCCGGGCTCAGCTCACCAACCATTGACGGCGGCCCTGGGCTCAGTACGCCTTCCGCTGGCGAAGCGCTTTGGGCCGTCCGTCGGGGTCGTGGAAGGCGCGATACAGCGGTGTGGCCCAGGCTCGGGTGAGTGGCGACAGGTTGAGCCGGCGGAGCAGTCGCAAGCGACCGGCGGGTCGCACACCCGCACGTCCCCGGTCGTGCCAGTCCTGCAGGGCCGCAGCGGAGGACGCGAAGGCGTCGAACATGGCGTGCGGGTCCTGACAGTCGGCCATCAGCTCGAGCAGTTGCTGATCGTCGAGTTCAGCGGGTGTCCGTCCTGGTTCGAGCGCGGAGATGTCGCCAGGGAACCCATCGGGTCCCAGCCGGCGGTCCAGGTGCTCGGCGGCGAGGACGAGCCTGAGTCGTCGGGCATAAGCGCTGTGGTCGCCGCCGGCGGTGTCGAAGACTACGGCGGAGAGCTCGGAGTCGTAGGTCCAGGACCGGCGGTTGAAGTTGTCGGAGCCGATCGTCGCCCACCAGTCGTCAATCACGCAGACCTTGGCGTGGACGTAGACGGGAAGTCCGCGGTGGTTCTCGACGCCGTAGACGGCGACCCGGTCGCCCCCGGCCCGCAGGAGCTGGGTGACCACGTCGTGGCGGCCAAGCTCTTGCGGCACTCTGGAGATCGCTGCGGACCGGTCGGGTAGGTGCGGAAGCACCGCGATCACCCGCAGATCAGGCTGACGCCGAAGGGCGTCGGCGAAGGTCGCGGCGATCTCGGTCGACCACAGGAACTGATCCTCGACGTAGATGAGTCGCTCAGCTCGCTCGAGGGCCTTCGTATAACCCCTGGCCACGCTTCGTTCCCCGCCGCGCGCGAACGGATAGTCGCGTCCGTGCCGCAGGTTTGGATAGGTACGCAACAGCTGGACCACGTGCGTACCCCCCGGCACCGCCGCCGGGGGCGGAGCCTGCCGAGGCAGCGGGTCGGCTGACAGGTCGTTGCCGGCCAGTCGGTCGCGGAGTCGACGCCACGGACTCCGGCTCAGCGGTGTCGGATCCCTCCAGCGTTCCCGAAACACCGTCTCCACGTCGTGGACGGCTGGCCCAGAGATGGCTGCCTGGATGTCGTGCCACGCCGGGTGATCACCGTACGCGGCAGCCATCGACTGGGCCTGTGGGTCGCCGACATGGCGGGCGTCGTCGCGTCGGGAGTGGCACAGGTCGATCCCACCGACGAAGGCGATGTCGCGCTCGGACTGACCCGCGTAGCGGATCACCACGAACTTCTGGTGATGGGATCCGCCGGTCCGGACCCGCATGTCGAGCAGCGCTTCCGCACCGGTGGCTTGCAGCTGCTCGCCGGTCTGCCGATTCTCCCTACCTGAAAACGAGAGCTTGTCCCAGTGCGAGCGCCAGATGAGACCGCGGACGTCGACACCCCGGCGGTCAGCGGCCCCGAGGACCTTGACCACCGTCGACTCCGGATCGTCGGTCAGCTGCTCATCCGGGTCACCGCGCCAGTCGGTGAACAAGATCAGGTCTCCCGACCGGGTCTGCTCGATCCGCTCCCACAGCTCGGCGAAGTAGGTGGCGCCGTGCACCAAGGGGCGGACATGATTGCCCACCGACCACGCGGCCACCAGCAGATCGGACTCCGACGCCGCCCGTTGGTTGAGTTCCGACCCGGGTCGATGGGGCACGCATTCACTGTAGAGCGAGCTCCTTAATTGTGATGACGCGGCCCGATCGATGGCCACCGTTGATCAGGCCGAACGAATCGACGGGATCATGAGCGCGAGACCGGTAGCCTCGGACCGGTCCGGGAGTTCTGCTGCGGTAGGCGCAGTCCTGACGCCGGTGGCTTCGGCAGGAAAGTCAGCGTGTTCTGCCTCGTCGTGGCGATCTGGGTCGTCCCTGTGGTTGGGAGCGTGGGATGCTGAAGAAGGACGCGTTGTATCTGCGATACGCGTACAACGACCTGATCAAGAACAAGGGCGTCAACGTGGCGCTGTTCCTCATCCTCATGATCAGCGCCTTCCTGATGGCCACCGGCGCGATGGTGATGGAGCGCTCGCTGGGCTCGGTCGACGCGCTCTTCCGACAGGCGTTGCCACCGCACTTCCTGCAGATGCACAAGGGCGGTTACGACGCGGACGCGCTGGACAAGTTCGCGAGCGAGCGCCCCGAAATCGAATCCTGGCTGATCGAGGACATGATCGGGTTCGACGGCGTCGGCATTTCCTGGCGGCGACCCTCCACCGGCGAGACCGGCGATTTCTCGGCCAGCCTGATCGACAACCTGTTCGTGACGGAGAACCAGGATTTCGACTTCCTGCTCGACGGTGCCGGCACGATCCCTCAGCCCGCGACCGGCGAGGTCTATGTCCCGGTGGGTTATCAGCGGGACTTCGGACTGCAGACCGGCGACGACCTGCGGATTCGGACGGACGCGGGCAGCCAGGAGTTGACGGTTCGCGGCTTCGTTCGCGATTCTCAAATGGCCTCCTCACTGTCGTCGGCCACGAGGTTCCTGGTGTCCGAAAAGGATTTCCGGGCCATGGCGAGTGCTGGCGGAGGCGATCCGGAGATCATCGTGGAGTACCGACTCAGCGATACGGCCTTGACCTCGCAGTTGCAGACTGCCTACGAGTCCGACGATGCCTTGCCGAAGAACGGGCAAGCGGTGACCTACCAGATGATCCGGATGATCAACGCCTTCAGCGACGGCCTGGTGGCGGTCGCCCTGGTCTTCGTCAGTGGCCTGTTGATGGTTATCGCTCTGTTGAGTCTGCGCTTCGTGATCCGGGGCACGCTGGAGGACGAGGTCCGCGAGATCGGCGTGATGAAGGCCATCGGCCTTCCGCACCGGTCCATCACGGGCCTCTACCTGTCCAAGTACAGCGTCCTGGCTTTGCTGGGCTGCATCATCGGTGGCGTGCTGGGCGTCATCGCCAGCCAGTTGCTGACGCGCAGCGTCCAGGTGAACTACGCGCCGGCGCCGGTGGGGCCGATGACGTTCGTGGTGCCCGTAGCGGCGCTAGTAGTCGTCTATCTGATCGTCATCGCCATGTGCCGCGGTGTGCTCCGTGGAGTCCGTCGGGTTGAGGTCGTCGGCGCGTTGGTGCACGGCAACACTTCGACCGAGAAGCAGAGCGCGCGGCGGGCCAAACGGTGGGCTCGACGGGCACGGCGTACTGATCTGGCCTCCGCCGGGGGCGCAGACATGAACCGGCGGCTGGCGTTGCTCGACCTGAGAGCCGAGGTCGGCCAGTGGGTTCTCATCCCCGTGGTCTTCGCGTTGGCAGCCATCCTCATCATCCTCCCGACAAACCTGCTCACCACCTTCCATAACCCGCGCTTCGTGACCTATATGGGCGCCCCGCAAAGCGATCTACGCGCCGATCTGCAGTTCTCCGACGACCTGGACACCGTCCATCGGCAAGTCCTCTCCCGGATGGAAGCCGATGATCGCCTCACCGCGGTACGCGACTTCGCGAACCTGCTCTATGAAACCCCCGGTGAGGAGGGATGGGAGTCGTTGCGGGTCGAGGTGGGCGACTACTCCGCCGGCACGGTGGAGTTTCTCAACGGCCACAAGCCGGGCACGGGTGAGATAGCGCTGTCGGTCATGAACGCGAACAAGTACGGCCTCTCGGCCGGGGACGAGATGTCCATCCGCCGCCGAAGCGGGGACTCGACCGAGAGTGTCGTGGTGAGCGGCATCTACCAAGATGTCACCAGTGGCGGCTACACGGCCAAGATGCCGGGCGCTGTGACCACCGGTGCGGTCGGCTACGTGATCTATGCCGACACCACCAACGATGCCGAGCCTGCGGCCCTGGCACGGGAGTACAGCGACAACTACCCCTCGGCCGCCGTGATCCCGATGCGGGAGTATGTGCAGCAGACTTTGGGTTACGTCACGTCCGCGTTCCTCCGCGCTGCCATCTTGGCTGTCGTCTTCGGAGTCGGGGTCGCGTTGCTGATCACGAGCCTGTTCCTCAAACTCCGCCTCACCCGAGAACGGACGAAGATGGGAGTGCTGACCGCCATCGGATTCTCGTCCCGCGAACTCGCCTCCCAGGTCAGGTTCAAGGTCCTGCTCACCACCGTGGCGGGCGCGCTGGTCGGTGCCGTCCTCGCCGCGACCGTCGGGGAGTCGCTGGTCGGTGCGGTGATCTCCCAGGCCGGACTCGGGATCGCCAGCTTGGACTTCATCCCCAACCCGTGGCTGGTATACCTGGCCTATCCGCTGATGTTGATCGCGGCTGGATACACCGGCGCGGTGGCGCTGACCTCACGGCTGCGCGCCCCCGACAAGAGCGCATGGCTGAAGGGATCACCGGGGTGAGTACGTCGAGCTCCACCTGCGCGACGCTGGAGTGCCAGGACCTGACGAAGACCTACTACTCCACAGATCCACCCACCCAGGTGCTCAACGGGATCGACCTCACGGTGGAGGCCGGCGAGTTCCTGGTCGTCATGGGGGCCTCCGGCTCCGGAAAGTCCACCCTTCTCTACAACATCAGTGGGATGGATCGCGCCACGAGCGGACGCGTCTTCCTGCAGGGCCGGGATCTGACCTCGCTCAACGACACCGAGATGAGCCAGGTCCGACTGACCCAGATGGGCTTCATCTTCCAGCAGAGCTACTTCCTGGGAAACCTGAACATCCGCGACAACATCCTCCTCCCAGCGCTGAAGGCCGCACCCCACCGAAGAGATGCGGCGATCGGCCGAGTCGACGCCCTGATGGAGCGGTTCGGCATCGTCAATGTCAAACGGCACGGCACCACCGAAGTTTCGGGCGGACAGCTGCAGCGAGCCTCCATCAGCCGCGCTCTCGCCTCGGAGCCGGCCGTGCTATTCGCCGACGAGCCGACCGGGGCGCTGAACAGCAGCATGTCCGCCGAAGTGATGGATGCGCTGACCGACGTACACGCCGGAGGAACGACCATCGTGATGGTGACCCACGATCCTGCGTGCGCGGCTCGCGGTGACCGGGTCATCTACCTGCGCGACGGGCAACTGATCGACTCGCGCGAGCTGGGCACCTGGACCGCGGATCAAGCCGCTGAACGTGAGGACGCGCTCCTGGCGTGGTTGCGCGAACTGGGCTTCTAGCTCTGGCTAGCGGAGGGTAGATGTCCATCGCCGGCATGCAGCCAGATCGGTGCGGGTCAGCTTCGAGAATAGAGCGAGACGTGCCGACTACTTCCGGCGTCGAAGGACTCGCGTTGCCACCCGCCCCACCGCTGGCGCAGGTGTAGACCAGCCAGCCGGGCCATGAGATCCAGTTCGGCTGGCCAGGCGAGCCGGCAGGAGATGGGCCGCAGCCGGACACCGCCGTGATCGAGGTGGACGTGGTTCTCGTCCAGAATCTGGGTGACCGGGTCGTAGCGACAGACGTCGAGAACGACGTGGTCGACCTGAACGCTTTCGGCGTTGACGTACTGGTCGCGCTGGGTCCACGCACTGGGCACAGCGGCCTCGACGAGGAACACTCCGTCACCGGTCAGGTGTCGAGCCGCGTTCTCAAAGCACCGCACCTGGTCGTCCTGGGTGAGCAGGTTGAAGATGCTGTTGAAGACGAGGAAGACCAACGGGTAGGTCTGACCCGTGCTGACGATGGTCATGTCGCCGGGGAAGACCCGCACCCGATCACCACCCGGTCGCCGTTGCAGCACCGCGATCATGTCGTCGGACAGTTCGATGCCGTCGACCGAGACGCCACGGGCAGCGAGTGGGATAGCGATCCGTCCTGAGCCGACAGCAAGTTCCAGCGCCGGCTCGCCATCGCTCAACTCAGCCAGGAGGCGAACGGTCTCATCCTCGTCACCCCGCGGGATGTCGTCATTGTGTTCGGCCACCTCGCCGACGAAGCTTTTGAGTGGATCAAAGTCCTTCACGAGGGGCAGCCTGTCAGGCCACGGCGTCCAAGGCACCACCTTTTCGCGAGTCTGCGGAGAATCATCCAACGATGAACGGCAGCGAGATGGACCGGCGGGCGACTCAGACCAGGCGGCGGGAGCCGGGGCGGGTGAGTCGCAGCCATCGGAAGCCGTACCCGTCGAGTTCGACAGTGCCACGACCCTGGTTGTCGAGGGTGATCCGACCGGTTTGCAGGAGATCGGTGAGGAGCGCGTCGGCGCCGGCGTCGGGGATGTGCACCGGAACGGTGACGGGTTCCGGACCGAAGTTGTGCAAGGTGAGCAGCGTTCCTTCGTCCCAGGTCGACAGGTGGGCAAGCACGGCGGGGTGGGGTTGCTCCAGCACGGTCATGGTTCCCCAGCTCAGCTCGGGGCTGGCGCGGTTGCAGCGGGTCAGGCGCTGGATGAAGGACAGGAGTGAGTCGGGGTCGTTCAACTGGTCGACGACGTTGACGAACTCGGGCCCGAAAGCGCCCTCGACGACAGGACCGC